>NZ_AFMS01000001.1 GCF_000215485.1 Anaplasma marginale str. Florida | reverse complement strand
CTCGAGGTTGCCGTACTGCTCTAAGTCTAGAGAAAAATTGGCTAACATGTCGACGTATTTTACCACAGCCCTAAAAGGCACCGTGATGCACTCTTCCTTGCCCTTGAAACTTAAGATGACTCTGAAATAATTATCGCTTACGCATAACTCGCGGAATTGATATTGAAGAACAATCGTCATATTCTCTGGATATTGTGCCCTCAAGTAGTCGGGCAGTACAACCCCGCTGCACCCAGTGAGGAACGAAATGGTAACGTGCACCTCTCCAGTAGAGGGTAGTTTGGACACAAAGTCCAGTGCCTCTCTTACTACGCTGCACATCGCAGCGTAAACCAGTCTCCGATAATCTACTAGATCACTCATTGAAACCTCGCACCAGAAAGCACCCGTGCAGCCAGCCAAACAAAGCGCTGCCTGCCGAGCAGCAGGATACCACAATCGTGCCAGAAAACAAGACGGAGATTAGCTAGGTGTAGCATGTAAACACACCTCCGCCCAAGAGTTGTTGCACATGCGCAATTGGCGGGGGCTTTTCTGTTGCCCGGTAAGCCCCCAAAACCGCGCTAAAGACAAAAACTAGGCAGCAGCTACGAAAGCTGTTTCCATGTTATCATTAGCGGCAACGAAATCATCGTTTGCACTTATAAAAATGACCCACTTATACGGCTGGAATTCCCACCGAGCAAACGCCGTCCTCTTTATTGCGTCTGTCTATCCTGTTTCATCCCCATACAAAGCAACAGTGGAGATGCCGAGCACTGCCCTCGGGTCCAAAACGCCTATTCCAAGAGGCCTTTATTGCCATAGTGAAACCACGGGCAGATTGTATTACCAATGGGCGCGGAAGTCAAGCACATGCTGCGAAACGCAAGAGGGGATGGTACCGCGAATTACAGAAACCTCCCAAACTCAACACGTGCACAAGCTCCCCGGGTTGGATTCGAACCAACGACACACTGGTTAACAGCCAGCTGCTCTGCCACTGAGCTACCAGGGAACAATGTGAAGCGGGACCATAATACATTTTGTCCCCTCTGGTGTGCAACAAAAACTTACGCTGTGCGCCGCACATTTTCCATTACTTCAACATGGTAATCACGGGAGTTCGTATACGCGCCGTCCCACAACACCGTAAGGGTGAAAGTGTGCCTGATAGATATGGATGCTCATGCTAAAATTTGCAATCGTACACTACTGAATGCGGAGTATGTGGAATAGATACGTTAGCAAGACCCCACGCTAAGAAGCGCGCCAACGGCACGGACATTACTTGTGAATGAGTTTTAGCCTATAGTGAGGCAGCCGCGCGCCCATCTGCATAGCTAAGAGCCAACAAGGCAGCTCCTCCTGTGCACGTGTTCTCGATTGCAAAGCCGCATTCTCTTTACTGCCGGATAGGCGTCATCATTGGCGCGTAGCCAATTCCTGGCTTTATACGTGCAAAACAACAAAGGCTATGGCGTACTCGCCATCGTCGCTCAGCGAAAGCTCTACATTGTGTCCGACATCGCCACTTACAGCAATCCGCGGCTTTCCCAAAGCATCATTGAATACGGATACGCCCCGCATTTCTATTCCACGTCCGAACCCAAGCCCAACTGCCTTTACGTAGGCTTCTTTCGCTGCAAATCTTTTGGCGAAATGCCTGGCCACAGCGTGTGCATTTTTGTACTGCAGGGAATCACGTATTTCGACTTCGGAAAATGCCCTGGTAGTAAATCTGTTGCCGAACCTTTCCAGTAGTTGCTGCATCCTTCTTACAGATACCAAATCCACTCCTATGCCTACTATCACGCCTGCATCCTTGCAATCAAAGCGTCAACAGTACACTTTTCCGTTGCTCCGTTGGCGCGATTTTTCAATTCCACCACTTTGTCCTTCACGAAAGAATTGCCAATAATAACCTGCCAAGGCATCCCCAATAGGTCCATCCTTGCGAGCTTCACTCCGGGGCTGTCTGTGCTATCATCGTACAACGAGCTATCAGCAAGGGCGGCATATATGGTCTCCGCGGTTGTTTTGCAATCCTCATTTGTGGTCAGCAAGTTCACTATTCCCACTTTGAAAGGGGCTATAGATTCTGGCCATCTTATGCCTACATCATCATGGAATACTTCAATAATCGCTGCCACGAGCCTGGATATTCCTATTCCATAGCATCCCATCAGAGCGTGAGCGCTATTTCCATTTTTGTCGTGAAATTTCACGTTCATAGGGGCAGAATACCTATCTCCAAGGTAAAAACGTGGGCGACCTCTATGCCTTTAGAAACTTGCAAATCGTTCGGGTCCACCCCACAATTTTGCGGATCGTGCGCATCTTCTGTTGCGGCATACACGCTTGCAATCTCCTCGGTAGTGCAGTAATCATTTTTGGAGAGGTCCAAGGCTTTTTTATCATGATACACAGTACTCTCGCCGGTAGGTACGAGCACGTGAAATTCGTGGCTGATGCTGCCCCCAATGGCCCCGCTATCAGCCTTTGCTGCGATGGGTACTAGTCCAAGGCGCCTGAAAATCCTAAAATATGCCGAAAACACGTTTTCGTATGACCTCATTGCGCCTTCAAAATCAACGTCAAAGCTGTAGGCGTCTTTCATCAGGAATTCCCTTCCGCGCATAATGCCATGTCGGGGACGCAACTCGTCACGAAATTTCCACTGTATTTGGTATAGATTAATTGGCAGATCGCGATAACTTTTCAGCGATGAACGCACTACGTCGGAGATGGCTTCCTCGTGCGTGGGGCCGAATACCATCTCTCTACCGCTGCGATCTTGCATGCGAAGCATCTCTGGCCCGTAAGAATCGTAACGCAGTGACTCACGCCACAGATCTGCGGGCTGCACAGACGGCATGAGGATTTCCAAAAAGCCGCTTGAATCCATTTCCTCCCGTACAATGTGCTCTATCGTCCTTAAGACCTTGAGCCCAAGAGGTAGCCACGTATATAGGCCTGAGGCGTTCTGCCTAACTAAACCGGCTCGTAGCGAATATTTGTGAGAAGCAACTACGACATCCGACGACACGTCCTTCATAGTCGGCACGTAGCACTCAGAAAGGCGCATAATTCATACCAGCTAACTTGCTCCCAGTACCATATACAGATGCTACAGTCAAGAAAATTAAGGCTGGTCGCCAGCTGCTAACACCCTTCCATAGGCGTTATTTGGGCAGCACATGCACGCTCATGCTTGTGGCTACGCTATTTGTGACGGGCTTGTCACGCACGCGAACTGCGCTAGTTGCCCTCAATGCGCGTACACAAGCCCCGCAACGGCTTACGCACACCCATGCATGCCGTGCCGCAGCGCGGGTGCTTCGCCATCTTCTAGTTGCGCAAAAAGTCTTCCATTATCAGCAATGCAGCCATAGCAGACCTGTATCTTTCGTAGTCATAAGTACGGACTTCAGAGCCCTCTATGCCGTTGCCATGGGGGGGCGGTGAAGCTAAATTGTTGTCGAGAGCATATATCGCAAGCGCCTCGGGATGATCTTGAAATAGTATGTTGCCATGCATATCCTCCAAGGCTTCTATAATACCATCGTCAGAATACCCAACTATCCTATAGCCCAGGGATTCTAGCTTCTGAATGTTTTCCTGGTCATTACTTACTACCCCACCATGCAAGTCTGGGAAAAACAGATAGGGCCAGCCGTCTCCGTCCAGGAGTGCGTGCTTGGAGACTATGCTCGCCAACTTACTGCCGGGTGCCACCCGCAACTTATGTAGGGCAGCGCCGCTACTATGTGGGTCATCCCCAGATACGGCATGAGACGCCGCCTGGTCTTTGTGTATCAGGTGCCACACCCTTACAACCTTGATACCCATCGCATGTACGATGCCCTGCAAGCCCCCGCACACAGCCATGAGCCTAATGTTTGAATTTTCACGCACTATCTCAGCAATTGCGGCGGTGACTAGCTGCCGATTAGGGGTAGGGGGGTAAGGTTCCGCGTCCAGGTTGTAGAAGTTGCCAGGTATAAACACTCGCGAAATCCCCTCCTTTTTCAGAAAATCTGCGACCTCACGCTTTATCTTGCCTGCCTCTAGCCCACGAACCTTCGACATATCTCCTGCGGCTTCCTTGAGGGATGCTTCTCTGATGCGCGCAAAGTCCACGATCGTGTTATAATCCACGCGCACAACGCGCGCCCCCATTTTTGTGAACATTTCAGCGATGTTGTGAGAGAAAGTGAGTTCTTCTGGGTAAGTTTCCTTTTCGGTTTGCAAGAACCCTACTGCTACTTTGCCTTCACTTCCCGATGTAGCGGCAGGAAGCGGTGAAATTGGCAGCGTTGCGGCGCAGCACAGCAACGCACAGAACACAATCCTAACAAGCATCGAAACAGTAATAGTATGACAACGGCTGGACATTCTCTCTCCCAATAGTACTCCAATGCAACAAAACACTAAGGCAGAGAACGGAGAACAGGCGGAGCGTGGCCTGGGCTGGAATTGAACCAGCGCGCAAGGATTTTCAGTCCTCCGCTCTACCACTGAGCTACCAAGCCAGACAATGCTGCAAGCAACGCATTGTGGACAGTACGTAGCCCGCTCCTAACCATGCCATTATATGTGTTAATAGTTAACGTTCAAGGAAAATAAACTTCAAAAATATAGTGGATAATTTCTGCCTGAGTCAGATATAATCCCCTCGGTCGCCTATGTTTCGTGGAAGTTGTGGCAATAAGGCTAGGCATATATCCTGGGACTTTCGATCCCATAACATTTGGGCATATCGATATAATTAAAAGGGCCAGCAACCTGGTAGATGAGCTCGTTATTGCTGTTGCAAAAAGTGTGGTAAAGGAAACCATATTCTCTGCAGACATGCGTGCGGCCATGATAGGGCGTGAGATGCAGGCTCTTGGAATTAGTGCAAAGGTTGAAGTCTTCGATGGATTGCTGACCTACTTTGCTCAAAGTAGGGGTGCCCAGGTCATCATTCGCGGGTTAAGAGCAGTGTCTGACTTTGATTACGAGTTTCAAATGAGTTGGATAAATTACAAACTTGTTCCTGGGGTAGAGACTGTATTTTTGCCTGCCGCGAAAGATACTCAGTTTATTTCCTCAAGTTTTGTTAAGGAGGTCGCTCGTCTTAATGGGGATGTAAGCATGTTTGTGCCGGAAAACGTGAAGAAATACCTTTTAGAATTTTACTCCAAAACTCCCTGTGCCACTTAAACCCCTTGTCCCCGCTGGCAGAACGGGCTCAATGAAGGTGCTGCTACGCCGTTCCGGCCGGGAGTGTCCCGCGTTCAGACAGGAATTTCTCTCTAGAATTTTACTCCAAAGCTCCCCGTGCCCATAAAACTGTGTTCACTGCGGGCGGGTGTGAGCTCTGGACTTGTTCCGGTTAGGAAGTGATACCGCGTTCGGACAGGAATTTCTCCGCGTCTAGCGCCGCCATGCACCCCGTACCCGCGGCCACTACAGCCTGGCGATATACTTTGTCGCGCACGTCCCCGGCCGCAAATATCCCTGGGCAGCTTGTCGCAGTGCTGTCAGGAGAGGTGATGACATAACCATCTGGATCTAGCTCTACATGGCGCCCTGGCATATCGGCCAGTACCTGAGTGTTTGGCTTGTGACCTATCGCTATGAACACGCCCGCGGTCTCTAGGGTTCTTGTGCTTCCGTCTAGTGTGGATTCTAACAACAGTGCGCCCACTTTCTTGTTTTCTTTGTCACCAAGTATTTCCTTTACCACGCTGTTCCACACAACCTCAATTTTGCTATTCTCAAACAATCTGTTCTGCATAACAGCCTCTGCACGCAACTTGTCTCTCCTGTGAACCAGAAACACCTTACTTGCGCTCCGTGTTAAATAAATTGCCTCCTCGACCGCTGTGTTTCCCCCACCTATTACCGCCACTACCTCTCCCTTAAAAAACGAGCCATCACAGGTGGCGCAGGCAGATACGCCCTTTCCCATAAAAAATTGCTCACTATCCATTCCGAGCCACTTAGCCTGTGCCCCGGTCGCGACGATTATGCTATACGCGTAATACTCTTCCCCAAACATACTAGTGCACTTGAAAGGGTACACATTCGCGTCTATTTGAGTTATCTCATCCATTATTTCAGTAGCGCCGCAATGCAGTGCTTGCTGCTTCATATGTTCCATGAGTTCTGGGCCCTGTACCAGAGAGAACCCCGGATAATTTTCAACATCAGTTGTGATCGTCAGTTGGCCTCCAGGTTGCATTCCAGTTACTAGGAGGGGCTCCAAATTTGCTCTCCCGGCGTAGATTGCGGCAGTACACCCTGCCGCTCCGGAGCCCATTACCAACACCTTTACAGGGGCCTTAGCTTGCTGCTGTGGTTCCGTCATTCCTGAGGGCCCAGGCTGTCTGCGTAAGACTGCAAATAGTGCTCAACACCGTGCTGAGTTGCTTCCATGGCCACCTTTCCCTCGGTCCACCCTGCTGGGCACACTTCCCCATGCTTTTTGTGATGGGCTATTGCATCTATAATTCTTAGCACTTCATCGATATTTCTTCCTATCGGTAGGTCATTCACTGAGTGATGGCGGACTATAAAATCCTCATCAATTATTACGGTCGCCCTTAAGGCAACTTTTCCGCCGTATAGCACCCCGTAACTTTCCGATATGGTATGCGAATCGTCGGCTACCAAGGGGAAACTGACCATACCTATTCCGCCTTGCTCTACGGGGGTGTTGCGCCAGTGACTATGTGCGAATTCGGAATCTGTACTTATTCCTATAACCTCAACGTTACGTGCAGTGAACTTAGGCACTCTACTGTGCAGAGACAATATCTCGGTAGGGCATACAAAAGTGAAATCTCGGGGATAAAAGAAGAGCACTGCGCACTTACCAGCGATATGCTTGCTCAGGTTTAAGTCGCACACCTTACCATCGGACATAACCGCCTTGGCAGCGAAGTCTATAGCCTCTTTTGTTACTAAACTCATAAAAATTCTCTGCAAAAACAACCTTGTGGGATCATACTACAAATACCGTGTGCCCAACAACGAGTTTTTAGCAATTGTATGCACCATAAACAACGGCTTTGCAGAGCCGTGGTTGCGCGATAGTTGGGACCCACACATACTTTCCGTACGTCATGATATGTGGTTCCTGTCAGTTGGGCTGTGGGGCAAGTTTTGCATTCATGCTAAAACCTTGCAGCACACACGTATTGCTGCAATAATGGCAGGCCTTTTATGCCGCTGTGGGTCCGCTTTTGGGCTCCAATGGGGGTTCCATCGGCGTCAAGGCAGTCTGCGTGTGTGTTTGGGGAGCGTATGTTTCTAATCAGCGAGAGGCTCAAATCTGTACAACCTTCTCCCACTCTAGAGGTTAGTAGGCTTGCTGCGGAGCTTAGGTCTCAGGGGGTGGATGTAATATCTCTAGGCGCTGGGGAGCCGGATTTTGACACTCCAGATCACGTAAAAGAGGCGGCAATTGCCGCAATACATGCCGGCAAGACCAAATACGCGCCGGTAGATGGTATACCCGAGCTGAAAGAGGCGGTTGTACTGAGTATTCAGTCAGACTATGGCCTCGCGTATTCTACAGATCAGGTGTTAATAGGTTCTGGGGCTAAGCAGTGCATCTACAATTTGTTCATGGCCACGTTGGATCCGGGTGACGAGGTTATAATACCCGCGCCGTATTGGGTGTCGTATACTGACATAGTTAGTATATCGGGTGGGAAACCCGTGGTGGTAGACTGCGGGGAAGAGTTCAAGCTTACCGCTGACCTCCTCGAGCGGGCTATAACGCCGAGAACCAAGTGGCTAATAATTAACTCGCCGTCGAATCCTACGGGTGTTGTTTACTCCAGGGATGATCTACGCGCCATTGCTGATGTGCTGTTGAAGCATCCCACGGTTTATGTCATGACGGATGATATATACGCCAAACTTGTCTATGACGTTGAGTTTGTAAATATTTTGCAGGTTGAGAGTGCCCTGTATGATCGAGTGGTCATCGTGAACGGGGTTTCAAAATCGCACGCGATGACTGGATGGCGGATAGGGTATATAGCGGGCGATGCGCGCGTGATCAAGGCAATGTCTACGATACAATCTCAAAGTACGACGACTGCGAATTCGATAGCCCAAGTTGCTGCGGTCACTGCTCTATCAGGCGACAGTGGTTTTTTGGACCATAGATGCAAAATATTTTCTAAAAGGCGGGACATGGTCATGAAGGCTGTGGAAGATTCTAAAATATTGAAAGCGCAGCTTCCACACGGGGCATTTTACGTTTTCGTGTCATG
>NZ_AFMS01000002.1 GCF_000215485.1 Anaplasma marginale str. Florida | reverse complement strand
CCACTACTCCAAAATCTCAGTTATGATACCGGAGCCTACGGTTCTGCCACCCTCTCTCACCGCAAACCTCAACCCCTTATCAAGAGCAACTGGTTTATCAAGAGCAACTTCGATACTGAGGTTATCACCAGGCATAACCATCTCAACTCCACTAGGCAGCTTTATGCTTCCAGTAACATCTGTGGTACGGACATAGAACTGAGGCTGGTAGTTCGAGAAGAACGGAGTGTGCCTTCCACCTTCCTCCTTCTTCAAGATATATACCTCTGCCTTGAACGCCTTGTATGAACGTATCTGACCCGGTGCACTCAACACTTGGCCACGCTCCACATCTTCCTTCTTGATACCCCTAAGTAGTATGCCGGCGTTGTCCCCAGCTTCACCTGTCTCAAGGGCCTTGTGGAACATCTCAACTCCAGTGCACACTGTGCTCTGTAAGTCCCTAAGACCTACAATATCTACCTTGTCCCCTACCTTTATCACTCCTCTCTCAATCCTACCCGTAACCACTGTGCCACGACCAGGAATCGAGAATACATCTTCAACCGACATCAAAAATGGCTTGTCTTTCTCTCTAACCGGAAGCTCTATCTTCTCTAGCGCCCCCACCAGCTCCATAATCTTCTCACTCCACGGACCGTCAGAGCTTTCCTCCAACGCCTTGACCGCAGATCCTCTCACTACGTCAACCCCATCACCGTCATACCCATAGTTGCTCAGAAGCTCCCTAACTTCCATCTCAACTATCGACAACATCTCCTCATCTTCTACCACGTCACATTTGTTTATCCATGTGACTATGTCTTTCACGCCTACCTGCTTGGCTAGTAGTATGTGCTCACGAGTTTGTGGCATTGCTCCATCAGTTGCAGAGACTACCAGTATCGCCACATCCATCTGCGCGGCACCGGTTATCATGTTCTTTATGTAATCCGCGTGCCCCGGACAGTCTACGTGCGCATAGTGCCTGCCTTCTGTCTCATACTCTACGTGCGCTGTGGAAATGGTGATACCACGTGCCCTTTCCTCAGGCGCTTTGTCTATCTCATCGTACTTTACTACCTTGTTCGCTCCGCTAAGCCTTCTTGTCAATACCGTAGTAAGTGCAGCCGTTAACGTGGTCTTCCCGTGGTCAACATGCCCTATCGTACCTACGTTTATGTGCGGCTTTCTCCCTTCTGTCATAAAATTACC
>NZ_AFMS01000003.1 GCF_000215485.1 Anaplasma marginale str. Florida | reverse complement strand
TCTGCTGCATCACATGCGTGTTGATAACCGGCAGCAGGATAGCCACTGCATATCTTTTGCTGTGAATGCCATGCTACAAGGCGTGGAGCTTTTGTACTTAGATGAGGTGCAAGTCAACGATGTTTGTGAAGCTGTAGTGCTGCATAAAGTATTTTCTGTGCTATTTTCCAAAAGCCTAGTAGTCGTCATGACGTCCAACTATCCCCCACATGGATTGTACGAAGGAGGGCTACGTCGGGAGCTCTTTCTGCCCGCCATATCTTTGCTTGAGCGGCGTATGCAGGTTGTGTCCATGCTTGGTAAGCTCGACTATAGGTCGGTGCGCGGACAAAATGCGCGCAGATATTATGTGGGTGAGGGTGCAGACCAAAAATTGCACGCGCGCTTTGCGGGGCTCGTCGGTTCTGGCAAAGTTGAAAGCGTGGTGCTGACCGTTGGAAGCAGGAATATCGAAGTAGGGAAGGCTTGCAATGCTGTTGCCTGGTTTAGTTTTGAAGATCTGTGCGGCGACAAAAACCCTTTGTGGGTTGCGGACTATAAGGAGATAGCCAAAAACTTCGCTACCATGTTTATCAAAGGCATTCCGGTGTTTGATTTTTTCGCTCAAAACGAAATGCAGCGGTTTATCATGTTGGTGGATGAGCTGTATGAGCGCAGGGTGCGCATATTTTGCTCTCTCGCTGCTGATATTAATGAATTACACACAGGGCCTGCATCGGTAGGCTTCAAGCGCGCCGCGTCCAGGCTTGCCGAAATGGGGGCCGACACATGGTGATGCTAGCGCGTTTCTGCATGGGTATCACCCCGCACTTTTTCCAGCATAGTCCGTACTTGGCGCAGCACGGGGCCGCATTTGCATCTAGTGTGCACACCAGCTTGTATAGGCACTCAATAAACAGTGTATTCACCCCCAAAGTTGGCACCCTGAAATATTGCTGCTCTTCCGGCATCAGTGCCTTGTATTCTATATCGAGTTCCACCAGGGTTTCTGAGTGTTCAGAGACAAAAGAGATTGGCACCACTACTACTGGGACTCCATCATCTTTCGCCCTAAGGATCTCAAGCTGCGTACTGGGCTCAAGCCATTGAGTGGGCCCCACTTTACTCTGATAGCATATGGAGTAGTCCAGAGCTCGTATCCCCAATTGCTCCACAATCGCGCAAACGCTTTGCCGTATCTGTTCTTGGTACGGGTCCCCGCGCTCTACAATGTGTACAGGCAGCCCATGTGCGGAAAATAATATTCTCGGGCTGCTATGGCCCATGGCAGCCTTATTATACTCGTCCAAAATCAATTTGCAGTGTGCTGCTATGTAGTCCTTGTGGGCGTGGTAGCAGCATATGATTCTGGTATCGGGTGCATAGCATGCTTTACGCGCGCTGTTGTTCCAGTCCTCAATTGCGGACAGAGTTGTGGTGCTGGAATACTGCGGATACATCGGCAGCAGCACTACATGTTCAGGCTGATAATCACGAACGGCGTGCAGTGCTTCCCTGGACCCTGGTTTTGAGTGTCGCATGCAGACAAACACCTTGTAAATCTTGCCTGCTGCGGAGCTATTCAAGCGTTTTTCCAGGGCCGAAGCTTGGTGCTCCGTTTCCTCCAGTATGGTAGATTCCCCCCCATTAATGAGTAGATCTTTCTAGCCGACCTTGCTCTGAGCTTCGAAATTATCGTGGCCACCAGCATCCTTAGCGGATACGGCAGCCCCAGTATGCGTCGGTCACTAAACAGACTGAACAAGAATTTTTCAACTTCACACAAAGAGCCCGGCCCACCAAGATTGAGCAGCACCACAGCCACTTTTTTGTTTGATGTTCTACTCACGCTGTTTACAAACTCGATTAAGACTAATGCGCCAACAACTCGGATCTACGCTCACCAGCGCAGTCCACACGGGGCCGTATCGGGCACTTGTACCTGCCACTTGCTGGGGTAATGTCACACCGGGGTAATATCATACGTACTGCACAGGCGACCAACGGCTTTGCAGGGCGGACGAACGCAACCAATGCATCACTATTAGGGAGCGCCGAGCGGCTGCCGCAGCGATGACCAACTCTCCCGCTCCGGTGGAGCTACCACGGTGCGATGCTGAGCTTCCTCCGAGCTGTGCCATAATTGCGAACACTAGCTAAGTTCCGCGGCGGCAACATCAACACGAGGGGAAGATGTTAGCCCTTCTACAGTCACTCCATGCATCAGAGATGGCACTCCGGTAATTCCCAGGGTTGCAATCCACGCGAGATCAAACAAAGCCGACTTTGCCAGGGAGCAAAACTTGCGCGCGATATCTGTTACTCTTGGGAACAGAGCCGTGGACTGTGAGTCTTGGCCAAGGCGTTCGGAACTGCCGTGCCTAACGTGCCTCCTCACTGCATCATAGACGTCATGAAAAAAGCTGGGGATCGAACACAACAACGCCACTGTCATAAGTACAAGTGTAGAGACCAGCGTCACGGCCCGGAAGGGTATAAACAAAACGGCTAGCACGGCAGACTTCAAAAGCGACGCACCTATAGCGCCGGCATTGGACGCGGGCTCTGGTTCACTGTGCATAGAATCCTCATGTTCATGTGCGGCGCCGACGTTTTGCGGGGGGGCCATTCTCGGGAAGGGGCTACCATGCCCGTACATGGGGGATTCCACTCTCGGGCATCCCTTTAAGATTCCAGTGACTCTCACAAAGAGACACACAGCGAACATAGCTCCCCAGCACGCTAGCAGGCAGAGTGCAAGGCTGATGCTTCCGAACCAGTGGAGTAGAGTACACAGCAGCGGAACCAGAACAAACATCTCAGCTGCAGGCAGTATGCTCGCCTTCATGGCTGCAAGGGCGTTACGCATATTACCCCTGTGCACCCTGCGTGCGCCAGGCTCCATGGAGCTGTGACAGACGCCGAGGAAGATTCGCAACTGGATAGCGGATGCTGAAGCTATAAGAAACGACGACGCACCAGAAAAGCCGCAAAGCACAGACTCGCACACCTGTCTGGATAGCACCTTCAGGCGGCTGTGCGACCCGCCACCGCTTTCCTCCGTGCTCCTGCCGCTCGGCTCGGAATTGCTACAACACCCCGGCATACCCCCCCCCGACTGTAAAATTGGGTCCAGTCTAGAGCAAATACCCAGTGCAGTCAACAGTCGGGCAATTGTTTAGCATTCCTGCCCACAAATGCGATGCCACAGAGCAGAGACCTGCACGCAGAGCCCTACCGCGCTTGCGGGGTGCACACACACCGGTGTGGCGCACGACCGCGGATGCACGTACTGGGCTACAGACGCCAGGCCTGCAGCTTACCAGTCTAACAAATGCACAACGAAACTCCAGGACCGCGCGGAAGCCCAGCCACGTTTCACAACACGTCACCAGCGACTGCCGCGTGCGTCAGCATGCCGCTTCAGCAGGTTCCGGCGGCACTTTCTGTATCCTGCACTTCCCTTGCGCGCGTGTCATTAACATATGCCAACAACTCCCTTGTCCGCGACAGGCTGTAGCGCAGCAGCCCCTCAAGGGACCCCCTAAGGCGGACTTCTTTGCTGTGCATTGCCTTATACTCGGACAACTCTTCAGTGGCCTTGTTGAGCTCCTGTGTCAGTTCCTCGACTTTATCCTCAAGCTTCAATCCGGCCAGAAGCAAGAGTAGGGTGTCAGAAGTTCTGCCTCTGCCCCCGCCGGATATTGCCTCCACCAACCTACTCAGCCTGCCGGCAAGCTCACCCAGGCGCTTCTCCTCGCTCGCCCCGCAAGCGACTCTGTAAGTGCTGCCGCGAATCGTAACATCAACGACACGCGAGCCAGCAGGTATCTCTTCAGTCACCTATCCCTCTCTACCGTTTAAAATAGATTTCACTGCTTCTATTGAGGAATTCAGGCCATCAACAATTTCGCTGCACGTCGCTTTCCAATACGCACACTCTGCCTCACGTTGCATCAACGCCTCCTCCAGCAGCTGCTTTTCCGCGGCCAGCTCGCTCACCCTTCTTTCGGACCCAGCTGTACCTGTACCACCCTCGGCACCTAGCCTGCGCGTTAGAGAATCCTCCAATTCATCAAACGCTCTGCGCAGATCCCCGGCGTAGTCCGCATCCTCCGACTTAACAACCATAGGACGATGAACAAAGACCCAAAAACGCAAGTTATTACAGATAACCAAAACATGCAAACTTTTTGTTATCGTCAACCCGGAACTGCAGGGTGGGTTTGAAGAATTGCAAATAGATGGAACCCGCCTATTTTCAGCTACGCTGTGAAAAACGCGGAATGGCCGCCCTTCGGCTGCGCTAACGACTGTCAACAGCCTTAACAAGCTTCTCACTGGGGCGGAAGTATACCCTCTTGTAAGTTGGCTTCGGAAGTCTAGAGTTCAAGCTGTGGTTCTTCAACACGTAGTGTCGAGTAGAGAATGCGCCGAACCCTCTAAGCTCAACTCTGCACCCGCTACTGACACAGCCTACTATAGAGGAGAAAAATATGCCCACGATCTGCGAAACCACGGCCTCACCCAGTGAGGGATTTTTTCTTGCGACGCGCTGAATTAGATCAGACTTGAGGGACATATAGTGTTCATCCGAAAAGCAATACGTGCAGGTACTGTATAGCAGAGGAGAAGAACGCTGGCAAACCAGAATCAATGCGTTGGTAATCCACATCCTTAACGACGCGCACATCAACATCCCTCTGCGTTTTCAGCCACTCCAAAGCCTCCTTTTCCCCTCCTATGGCGTCTATCAACCCGGCTTGTAGAGCCTGAGCCCCGGTATATATCCTGCCGTCAGAGACCGCAGAAACTTTATCAGGGGTGAATCCTCGCCTCTCAGCTACCAAGCCTACAAAAAAGACGTGAAAATCGTCCACCACTCCTTGTATTATGCTTTCACCTTCGGGTGACAGCTCCTCCAGAGGAGACATATTGGACTTCAACGGAGCAGTTTTAATAGATTTCAGTGCAATGCCCAACTTCCCAGCCGCCTCGGCCACGCCGATATACTGCGAGACTACACCTATGGACCCGGTTATGGTACCATGGCGTGCAACCACATGGTCAGCCGCTATGGCAGCCATGTACCCACCCGAGGCAGCTACGTTCCCAAGCACCGCGACCACGGGCTTCTTCAGGGCTATCTCTCTTATTTGTTGATACAAAGCTTCGCTATCGCCCACAGTACCGCCTGGGCTGTCTATTCTAAGGACTAACGCCTTTACAGAATCACTTTCCGCTAGCCGAGCGAGCATTGCTTCCCTGGCCCTGCTACGGCCGATTTCACCGCTGATTCTTACCCTTGCGACGTAGTCGTGAGTTCTCCTCAAGGTTCCAATAACCCTCGAGTAATCTACATGCCCCATAACCAAAAGTAGCAAACACACGACGAGAAAGAAAGAAGCCCTCCACCACAGAACCCTGGAATGTAACGCCTCCATCTTTAGCAAGTGATCAAGCACGTGCAACCCCTATTTCAGCGATAAGACAAGACTGTAAGACCCAACCGTTGAACCTCAGCTTCCACCCTGTCACCAGGAAAGAACTTCTTGTTCTCGGGTAGGTGCTCCTGCTTCACCAATACGTTGAAGCTTTCTGACCCCTCAAATACGTCAACCAGCACACCCATATCTTCTAGAACCTTTGATACGGTGACAGCAACACGGTCACCAACCTCGACCCTCTTGAGCAAATCAAGGAAGGGATCCCGCTCAATCTGCTTAACCCCTAGGTCTATTTTGTTCTTGTTTGTGGCAACCATCAATATTTTGGCCTTCACGAGATCCCCAACGCTGTATTTCTTCAACGCTGCCTCAGGGGAACCACTCCAACTCAGCTCGGTGGAGCGAATCAGTCCCTCTATGCCTGACCCAGAAGTATCATCCTCAAACGAAACGAAAACGCCAAGGCTACTTATGCTCTTTACCCTGGTTGCAACAACTGATCCAACAGGGTGCTTTTCTATAAACGCCTCCCAAGGGTTTTCCTTACACCTTTTTATACTGAGACTCATGCGGTTTTTGGCCGCGTCCAGACTGAGGACTTTTGCCTCAACCTCCTCACCGCGCATGAAAGTCTGATTTACGGGCAGGTGGCTCCTCACCCAACTTACCTCAGACACGTGTATCAACCCTTCTACTCCGGTCTCTAGCTCCACAAAGATTCCATAATCCTCTATGCTTGTGACTATGCCCTTGTGGATACTGTCTACAGGATACCTCTCTTCCACGTTTGCCCAGGGGCTTTCCTCCAGCTGCTTAACTCCCAGAGAGATTTTACGGTTTTCCCTGTCAATCCTAATTATTTTTGCGCGTACCGTCTGTCCGCAAGAAAACACGGCAGATGGGTGGCTCACGCGGCTCCAGGAGATATCTGTTATGTGCAACAGCCCATCTACAACCCCCACGGACGGAGATTCGTGTATGCCTATGAACACGCCATACTTTGTTATGCTCTTGACCTTGCCCTCTATTATGCTGCCTTCTTCCAGCTGGCTTAGGAAAGAATCTTTAGCGTCTGCAAGCGACTCCTCTAACACCGCCTTCCGGGAAACAACGATATTTCCCTGCTTCTTGTCCATCTTGAGAATGCGGAACTGCTGCTTTTTACCCAACAAGGGGGTAATATCTTTAACCTGGCGCAGCCCCACATGGCTTGCAGGCAGAAAGGCAACAACGCCCCCGACATCTACGGTGTACCCACACCTGATGGAGCCAAAAATAACCCCTTCCACATCAGTTTTCTCTTCCGCGGCCTTTTCTAGCTTTTGCCATAATTCGTCTCTTATTGCCTTTTCTCGGCTAAGGACCACGCTGCCGCTTTTACCCTCAATCTTTTCCAGGCACAGCTTGACCTTAGAACCGACTTCAACGTCCTGCCCGCCATCGCCAAGCTCAAACTCCCTAAGGGAGACCACGCCCTCGGACTTCAGCCCCGCATCGACGGTTATATACCCGCCGTCCATGCAGATAACTGTGCCTTCTATTATCTCGCCTTCCTTCGGCCCTTTATCCAAGAGCTCAGACAGAGCATCAGAGAGGTCAGCATCGCCCGACTCTATATCATCAAAGCCGTGGCTCACAAACCTGTTGGAATACATCCTGCTTATACTACCAGAAGCACTACCCTGCAAACCCGTACCCGACGACATACACTAAGCCCGCAAACAACGAAAAGAAAACAACGAGTGGCAATAATATACCGTTCGCGCAGTTTTACAAGAACGTTTTTATTTTTTCCACCAATTCCTGCAGAGCAGTGGCCTTTTGCATGTGCGAGTTGTTCAGATATATAGCATCCTCAGTGCGCACCAGTGGCGCAGTACTCCTACGAGTATCCCTGATATCCCTATGCAGCAGGTGGAAGAGTACAGTTTTGTACATTGCCTTGCAACTAGAGCCGCGCAGCTGTTTAAAGCGCCTTCGTGCCCTAACTGACGCATATGCGCTGACGAAGATCTTCACATCGGCATTTGGGCATACAACAGAAGCTATATCCCTCCCGTCTACAACGGCGCCATGTGGGGCATTGAGCACAAATTGCTGCTGTATTGGCAGCAATGCAGATCTGACTCGGGTATCTTTCGCGAACACCGATGCCGTCCTTCCGACGCACTCGCTGTAGTACTTCGGGTCATCATCATTCAGTGCTGACAGTATTTCTTCTTCTTCCTCCGCACTTAGCCGAATTTCCCCGTGGCCGCGAGCCTGTGAGTATTTGTGCGGGAATTTGACTGCGAAAACTCTGTACAACTTTCCGGTGTCTAGGTGTTGCATGCGCAAAATGTTGGCTATTTCCTTGGCTAGCGTGCCCTTGCCGGAACAAGATGGCCCATCGATGGCTATAACTAAGCGTTTGCTGTGCTGATTGCCCGGGTTATTAGTCACGCACACTTCCGTGTAGCTGTAGATAACTCGAATATAGCGCTATTGCGGCTGCGTTAGACACATTCAGGCTATCAATCCTTGCCGACATTGGGATTTTGACTAGATGATCACAATGCTCCCTTGTCAGCCTCCTTATGCCCTTTCCCTCCGAGCCCAGTATTATGGCTCTGCGCTCACAAAAGCTAATTTCGTGCAAGGCCTTATCCCCGCCCGCATCCATGCCGTAGCACCAGTATCCATTCTGCTTCAAGTATTCCATCGTTTTGACCAGATTGCCCACTTGCACCACCGGGACGATATCTGCGGCTCCGCTGGAAGCCTTTGTAATTGTGCAGCTTTCGGAAGGAGAGTGATGTTCCGGTAGGATGACCGCGTCTGCATCAAAGCAGGCGGCCGACCTCACTATTGCACCTACGTTGTTGATGTCTGTAACTCGATCTAGAATAACCACGGTAGAAGCCTCGGAAGGGTTGGCTGACACTATATCCTCCACTCTGAGCTTGCTACCGTCGCGCCCGGAGAGCTCATCAACCATGAGTGCGATCCCCTGATGCGCCATTCCACCGTGACCCAAAATCTTGCTGATCTTCTCCGCTGCAACTCTTTTTGGGTATACGCCTTTGCTCTGTGCCATACGCGCAACTTCTGGGTACTTCTTCAGGAACTCTCCGGTAACTAGCATATCTCTACACACCCTATTCGGGTTCTGAAGCGCAGCAATGCACACATGTCTACCGCATATCCACATGCACCCTCCGTGATTTCTGGTGCGACCCATAACTTTGTTGTTGTAAAGCCTAAAAATTTTGCTAACGTATGCAGTGACGTATTGTAGGGTTTAATTTTTCTGAATCAACTCTAGAATCGCAGTTGGTTTTTTTGGTATTACTTTTGTGAATTATGTGCTATTACAGGGGCGGCGCCTTTTTTGCTAAGTCTCAGGGGAGGGGTGGCCGAGTGGTCAAAGGCAGCAGACTGTAAATCTGCCCACTTATGTGTACGTAGGTTCAAATCCTACCTCCTCCACGGCTGTTGCGGGTATAACTCAGTGGTAGAGTAGCAGCCTTCCAAGCTGCCCGCGTGGGTTCGATTCCCATTACCCGCTCTTTGGAAGGTATCTTGTCGCTGTAATGTGTTATTTT
>NZ_AFMS01000004.1 GCF_000215485.1 Anaplasma marginale str. Florida | reverse complement strand
GGGCGCATCACCTCCTTGACGAACTCCCTCAACCCAGGAGTGGTATCCAAATGCTCTTTCTTTACGTAGATGTAAATCGGCCTGGACAGCACGTACTTTCCGGAGGATATTGTGTCATAGCTGGGCGCAACGCCGGCAACCTTGTTTCCCTGTATTTCTCCCTGGTTCTTCACCAAGAAGCTGAAACTCAATATGCCAAAGGCGTTACTGTTTTTTTGATATCTTGTGTATTACCACATTCTCACTGGTAGCAACTTCTATGTACTTTCCGTCATTTCTTATGCTGCTACAAACCCTTTTTCTCTCCTCCCAGTCTGGGTATGAGTCCACAAAGTTCTTAGCGCTCATGCACACTCCACTGATTGCAGTGTCGACGAGAATGTCATACGTGCCAGTATTTTTGTGGGGGCCGTAAATTTCAATTTCGTGTTCGGGCAAGCCAGGACGTACCTCCGACCACATGCTATGCTTGTTTAGGGGGACCTTGCCATACTCATCAGATAGGCTGTATTTGCTCAAGGCACCGAACAGGTCCACCAAAGAAAAATCAACTTCTTCCTTCTGTTTTGTGCTTGCCACGACTATGCCGTCGTAGCCCAGACCTATCTCGATCATGTCCTTCACGCCATTCATGCCGCAAAGTTCGACTTCTGCATCCTTGATGCGCCTAGAGGACATGGCTATGTCTGGTGTATCACTGCTGCTGCCAGCGCAAAACATGTTAAAGCCCATGCCACTTCCCACGGACTCTATGACGGGGGTTCTATAGGCGGAGAATCTACCAAACTCTTCGGCAACAGAAGAGATAAATGGGAACACGGTGGAAGAGCCAACCACCCTGATCTGGTCAGCCCCAGCTCCTAACGCAAGCGCGACAAACGCCACAAAGGAAAGCCCCCAAAGCCCCATACTTTCTACTGCCTCACAAGGACGACCGACACACGAAACTGTACCACTGCCATGCTTAACTAAGAATTAAGCATGTGACCGCTGACAAACTTAAACAGCTCCTCGCCTTGGCCCTCAGACGCGTTAAAATCTGGCGCAAAATGCCCGACATACCTGCCTTTCCCATTGATGAGGTACATGAACGTTGAGTGGTCGATATCACCATCACTTGGCTTCTTGTCGCCCACATACACCTTGTAGTTTTCAACCACGCTCTTTATGTCTGCTTCTTCGCCTGTGAGCATCTGAATTCTCGCATCAAAAGACTTGTGGTACTCTTTAAGCTTGGCTACGGTGTCATTTTTCGGATCAACAGTTATGAACACAACTTGCAACTTATCGGCATGGTCGCCTAGTTTACTTAGGAGCTGAGAAGCCATGCCTAACTCGGTAGGGCACGTGTACTTACAGGCTGAGAAGCCGAATATTACCAACATGTGCTTGCCGCCAAAATCGCCGCTACTGACGGTGACCCCCTCGTGATTAACCAAATTGTTGAAAGACGCGGAGGCTATGCCCTCACTTACAACTTCGGAAGTGGTAAACCTCTCGCCGATTTTGCTGAAAATGCCTTTCTTGTTCACATAGGAGTACCCCAGGAACACGGCAGCAACGAACAGCAGAAGGTTAGACACAATCTTGAAAATTCTCATCTATCACACCCCAACGAACACTCAAAAATGCGCCACATTGCCGGACGGCAAAACGAGCAGGCGCGATCGTAGCACCTATGCCCAGGTTGGTCAAGCGCCAGGCGCAACTGAGTATACAAAACACAAGGCAACCTCTATCAGTAACCCGAAAAAAGCGTGTAGCCACACAACACGCAGTGAGGCTAACGGTCGGAAGGCGCCAAACAACTTTCAGCTTCCTTGACCAGGTCTTCCATAATGTGCTTTACGCTTTTTATGCCTGTAACGAAGCCAACGCTCTGCCCGGCCATCAAAGAGCCATCATGCACATCACCTTCAATAACGGCCCTCCTCAACGACCCGGCCCAAAATCTCTCAATCTTGCGCTGTCCTTCTTCTTTCGAGATTTCCCCGCGGTTATATAGTGATATAACTTCGCGCTGCAATTCGAGAAAGCGTGTACTCGCTTCGTTTGCTATGGCTCTTACTGGTACTACGGGGAAGTCTTTGCTAAGCTGTACAGACGGCACCGCGTCTCTGGAAGAGGATTTTATGAACACCTCTTTAAACTTGGGATGTGCCTTAGATTCGTGCGAACACACAAACAAAGTCCCTATCTGGCAACCACTTGCTCCCATGTTCAGGTAGCTGCTTATCATGTCTCCCGTGCCTATGCCTCCGGCTATGAAAATCGGGAAGTCACTCAATTGTTCACTCTTCCGGAAAAATGGTAAGATTTCCTGAGCTAGTACCGAAGTGCTCACCGGGCCGATATGGCCGCCCGCCTCCATGCCTTCTATCACTAACCCATCCGCGCCCATTCTGACCAACCTCCTCGCGACGGCAAGTGAAGGTGCAAAGCACATGCTTTTCACTCCGGACTGTTTGATCAAGGCTAGGGTTTTGCTGGTTGGGATTCCGCCTGCCAATACTATGTGAGAAACCTTTGCACGCACGCAGACCTCAATCTGGTTGTCCAGATCTGGGTGTATGACAATTAGATTGACTCCAAAATTTTTGTCAGTTAGCTGCTGGGTTTCCTCTATTGCGGCTTGTAGCTCCTGAGCATACATTGCGCCACAGGCCAACACTCCGAAGCCGCCCGCATTTGATATCGCGGACACGAGATTGGGCTCCGACACCCAACTCATTGCTCCCCCCATGATGGCAAACTCGCTACCTAAGAAGTCCGCCCCCTTCCTCCACAAACGTGAAAGCACTTTCAGATGATCCTCTTAAAAACGTCTTCTTTATCAAATATTATGTGCTTTATTGCCCCGAGAACGTGCAATATGACAACAAAAATTAGCGTGAAAACCGCAACCTCATGCACACTGGCAAAAAACGCCGAGACCGACTCATCCTTCGGCACTATGGCCGGTATTGAGAAGTACACCATGTATACCGGACGCCCAGCCGCTGACGACATAACATATCCTGAGACGGGTATGCACAGCATGAGCAAATATAACACGAAATGAGTTGCCTTTGCCAGGACAATGGAGGTTTTTGATATCCCTTCTGGATAAGGCGGAGTGGTGCAAAGAAGACGAAACACAACCCTCACTCCCAGCAAGGCCAGAGCCACCATCCCGCATGCCTTATGCACCATGTACATCAGCTTTTTGGTTGACTCCTCAGCGGGGGGAGCGTACACCATGAGAAACCCCAAGGTCAAGATTCCTATGATTCCCAAAGCCATAACCCAGTGAAGAACCCTGACCGGCAAAGAAAACCTATCGCCCGCCATAGACAACCCCTGCACTCGACTAAAGACAGCGCGTGTGTACCACGAGATTGCACGCGCGGCAACAAAAATCTGTGCGATGGTTTGTGCCATATCCAGGATAGTGCGAGCATAATATCACCCAGCAGTCTGTGCATCTGGTAGCATTGCGCATGGTGCAGCACAATCCCGTCACGAGCGCTGCTTATATTTCGGACTGATGGCGCAGGCACGTTGTGGTGGATTTTTGGCTGTGCCCTCCAGCGAATTTTTGCCAAAATTTTTCAGTGGTGCCAGTAAAAATATAAACTATAATCCACGACAGTTGGTTGAGGGAGTGTCAGTGCCGTAGTGTTATTGGGGTTTTCTAGGCATCTCTTTTTTGTGGTACTGGCGCTAGTTTTTGCTTCGCCCGTCTTCTCCCTGGTGGTCGATTTTTTGCGGAAAGCGGAAAGGGTTTCGGTCTGCTTGCCACTCTACTGCCCGAGTACGTTTTTAACACTGGGGCACTCATGGTAGGCGTCGGAGCCGTGGTGGCGCTCATAGGAGTTATGAGCGCTTGGTTCATAACTTACTACTCGTTTCCCGGGCGCAGGATATTTGAGGTGGCGCTATTTTTACCGCTCTCAATACCTGGGTATATAGTCGCCTATGTATACGTGAACATGTTCGGGTTCGCCGGCCCGGTACAAAGCACGCTGAGGGAGTTTTTTAACTGGGAGAAGGGTGACTATTACTTTCCCGATGTAAAATCGTTGGCCTTTTGCACCCTAATTATAGGGTTTAACCTGTATCCATACGTATATATGCTCGCCAGAACGGCATTTATTGCGATCAGGAACAGCGTAGCCGTTGCTACTACACTATGCTGCTCTAGGTACAAAATTTTGACATCCGTCGTGATTCCTGCCGTTTGGCCGTCTATGGTTGCGGGCGTGTCGCTGGTACTGATGGAAGTGATAGCAGACTTTGGCACCCCGCAGTTTTTGACCATAAACACGCTTACCACGGGAATATACAGACATTGGTTTCTTTTGCACGATAAATACTCTGCGTGCATACTGGCACTTTTGGCGCTTTTTTTCGTATTTTTGCTCATGGTAGCAGAAAAGTTTTTGCGTCGCGATGAAGACTCCTATTCCGCCATCAAGATGAACACTAACTACTGCTACAGATGGCACTTCAACAGCAAGTTGGTTATAGCCTTCATATACTTCGTGTGCCTGCTTGCAGTGTTTTTGGGGTTCGTACTGCCGGTAGCGCCGCTAATATACTGGACGCTGGAAAGGCTGCCCACTATAAACTACGCTGAGTTCTTTCCCGTAGTGCTCAATAGTGTGGGAATCGCGCTTATCACCGCCACAATAGTGGTTACAATCGCCATAGTTATGCTCTGCCTCACCCGGGGTAGGCAGGGGTTGTCTTACGTGGTGAGGTTCGTCTCCATGGGATACGCGATTCCCAGCACCATAACCGCGGTTGGGATTGTGATTTTGCTAGGGAAGCTGTCTCAGCTTATCAGCGAGAAGTTTCTCAATGTTGCGCTTATTGGCACTATAGTCGGCTTGCTATACTCCTACACGTTCAGGTTCCTTGCCCTGTCTGTAGGCCCGATCGAGTCCGGACTGAATAAGATTCCCAGAGAGGTAGACTGGTCTTCGATGTTGATGGGGCACGGTGCCGCCTCAACCTGCGTTAGGGTACACATCCCCATGATCAAAAAAAGCGTGATGGTGGGCTTTTTGCTGGCATTTGTCGATACCATCAAGGAATTATCTGCAACCTTAATAATAAGGCCGTTCAATTTTGAAACTATGGCCACACGCATCTATGAATTGGTTGCGGATGAAAGGCCTATGGACGCCGCACCGTATGCGCTGGCAATCGTGCTTATGGGGCTCTTGTCGGTGATTGTGCTTTGCCAAGTATTTCAAAACGACAAGGTACGCGAGAACAGGATAAATGAGTACGTGTCTTGAGCGGGTGCAGGGCGTTGCTATGCTGCAAAATGCGGCTCCGGCGTACTGAAACGACATGGTAGTGTGCCATGATTACGTGTGGCTTAAACACCGAAAGTTCTAGCCTCGATTGGAAGTGCGTAGTACCTATTGCTATATCATATAAACCCAACAGGCCTGTGACTGCTGTTTTGGATTTAGGTCGGCCTTTGCTGCTATCTCTCCTTGAATGCCTTTTCAAAGGTGCTAGTTATGGGCGTCAGCAGGTAATTCAACAGAGTACGGGAACGCGTCACCACAAACACTTCTGCAGGCATTCCATGATACAGCTTGAGATTTTTGAATTTTCCTGAATGCGCTGACTTAGGAATCACCACCCTAAGTGAGTAATACTTTACACCGCTCGAGTCAGTTAACGCGTCTGCCGAGACCTGAGTCACTATACCATCAATTAGCCCAAACTTGCGGATGTTATAGGCACTAAGCCTAACCTTAGCTCGCAATCCGCTGTGCTCACCGCTGGTGACCAAGTTCTCTTCAACGGCACGTGCCGACAGAACTTCCTCTATATTCCTGGTGGGTATTTTGGCGTCTATTATGAGATCATCATCCGCCGGGACCACCTCAAGTATTGCACCCCCGGGGGGTATTACTCCCCCCTCCGTATGGTACCTCAACCCGGTTACGATACCATTTTGCGGAGATCTGATCACCGTACGCTTCAGCACGTCCTCGGCGGCCATTAACCTCTCCCTTAAGTCAGTCACCGAAGCGTTGGTTTCCTTAAGCTCGGAGTTTGTTCTGTCTAATAAGGTGTTCGTAATGTGGATCATCTCCAACTGATTTTCCCCGATTTTCTGTTCTGCGCTTGCGATTTTAGCCCGGATGTGGCCAAGCTTCCCTTCCGCGTCGGCCTGTGTACGTTCGAGGTTTAGTATATAGGGCTTGCTTATGTACCCCTCCTCGAGCAAACTCTTTTTTGCCTCAAGTTCCTCGCTGATCAGTTTATACTGCTTTTCTTCTGATTCAAGCTGAGCGGCCAGCCCCGACAGCTCCTGGTGTAACTGCTTTATGCGTTGCTCCAGTATACTCAGCTGACCGGATACACTTTTCCTCTGGGAGTAAAACAGCTCCCTCTGGTTTCCCAGCACCTTATCTACCACATCCGCGCTCGACAAATCGTGGATTCCTGCAGGGAAGTCAATACTTCCGGAGCGGTTTTTGATTGCCAGCAGCCGCGCCTCTGTCGCGAGTAAGACCAGCATTTTTTCTTTGATTATCCCCAGGTTAGCTTTCGCTGCTGTGTCGTTAAGAAGCACAAGAGGCTGGCCCTTGCTGACTGCGTCTCCATCCTGCACTAGTATCTGGTGAATTATACCCCCCTCAAGATGTTGTACTACCTGCCTGTTTAGAGACGAGACTACCTCTCCCGGTGCTATGACGGCGCCGTCTAGTGGAGCAGTTGCCGCCCATATGCCGAAGAAGCCGAAGAACGCTATCACAACGACTAATCCCACAAGCAGTGGACCCCATGAGGCCTTGAGAGCCTCATTTTCACCCTGTTTTTCGATTCTAAATACAAAACTTATAACCCTGTCTACTATGGAGAGCGACTTTTCCACAAACTTGGACCCCTCGGTGCCACTCTCCCTTTCTTTGTGCAGGGAGTTGTGTCCTAGCAGTCTGGGCAGGGAGAAGTCCAACTTCGCCATGGACATCGCCTTAGCAATTTTACCGTACATAATTCCGGGCATGGAAAGAACAGAGCAGACTTAATACCACGAAAAGGCCACCGCAGAAATTTATTTTTGTATTTACCGCAAATGCCAAACACGCTTTAACTAATCGAAGCGTGCATCAAAAACCTTCAACACTCTCGGCAGCATGTTTCTGGCGGAGTTTTTTAACTTCTGCAGTGCAATCACCGACTCGATGCGTCGGTGCATAAAGGACAGGGTTTCCGAGGCATCTTCAGAGGAATCTCGCACCAAATATACAAGTGACGAAATGTAAACAGAGCCAGCAGTCCACCTTTTTGTGTAGTAGCTGAAATTAGTTGCGGAATCCCCGGCCAAATGCCAAACCGTATCCATAACTTTGAAGACAAGAGAAGCGAAAAAACAGGTATTATGAGGCAGCAAAGCGAAGCGAAGCACGGACTTCACAAGCTGTCTGGAATTTGGCAGGGAAGCGTTATATAGTATACACAACTCAAGCAGGTAGCCGACTTTATCACGCACCCTCGGCAACTCATCCGGGCTTTTGCTCTGAAAAGAGCGGGTAATTGAGTCTATCAGCTCTTCATGGAAATATTCCAACACGTCATATATACCCCTGTGGAACTTGCAAAAGCTGTTCTCCAAACCCAGCCTCTTGCAAGCCTCACGCAGAGTTTCGTCACTCACCCCCATGTGTGGTATGAGCGATATAGCCTCGTCACTTATCCTGCGCACCTCGTGGCTTTCAAAGCTGTGCGATGCGTCTGTAGTATGCTCCATAGCCAGGCAAGATTAGCAACCGCAGGATTGTACCACGTATGTGCACGAAATACATGCAATTAGTTTTACTCTACGCTGCGACCAACAATTGCAGGGTATAATGCCCTACTAACGGGGTTATGGTCTGGCCACCTGAGGGCTGTTTGCCATGAGTGTGCTGCATAACACAGCCTGCAGGTGTGTGGGTCGGCATCAGACATCTGTGAAGCTCACGAACGCGCATTGCGTCGACGAGGCAGGCTAAATCTCGGCGCCAGGAAGACTCGCCCGCTAATTTCAGACTGTTTGTGCCATTTATGTGACTTCCCTTAAATACTTGCTCGATGCAGCGGTTCCGCGTATTGACAGCCGCAGTACTTACCTGTACCATGCCGCCCCGTAGTTGCGGGTGTTATTGGGGTAGGTAGGTTCAAGATATGGCTTTGCTGCCCCACTATCGCGGGAGAAAAGTTGCTGTTTTTGGTTTGGGGGAAACGGGCATCTCTACCGTATGTTCCCTGGTTCAAAGCGGTGCGCGCGTTCTAGCTTGGGATGACGATAAGTGTGTCTTGCGTAAGAATAGGGAACTTTGCGCTGGGTGCGAGTTTGTGCACCCTTATGAGTACCGATGGGATGAAATTTCCGAGCTAGTTCTAAGCCCAGGTGTTCCACACTCTCGCTGCAACGAGAGCTGGGTTGTTAAGCTGGCTAAACGTGCGGGTTGCCACATAACCTCCGATGTTGAAATATTCTGCCGTTCTCGGCCAGCGCGTCTAATCGGTGTGACTGGTACCAACGGAAAATCCACCACTGTAGAGCTGATTGGGTGGATCCTGAACCGCGCGGGGATTGACTCAGAAACGGGGGGAAACATAGGGAAGGGAGTTCTCTCACTTCCTCAGGGAAAGGCTGCGTACATTCTGGAGCTTTCTTCTTACCAGCTTGAGCTTATGCGCGGGGTAAATTTGGATGTTGGGGTAATACTCAACATAACACCGAATCACTTGGACGTTTATTCAAATATGGCTGACTATATCGCCGCGAAGGGGAGAATACTGGAATTTAGTAACCTTTTAGTGGCCAACTGTGGGGACAGTAACACTGCGCATCTGTGTGAGAATGTAGGGAATATGGTGGAGTTTTCCTGCGGGAAAAAACTTGCTAGAGGCGTATCGGTGCTGGATGGCCGCATATACTTTCAGGGCAGAGTTGCAGAAATTGGCGGCCTGAAAATTGACAGTGCGAGTAATGCTGAAAATATTGCCGCATCTTATGCTGTGGCGAAGAGCTTAGGAGTGTCTGACGAAGTGATTATGGCCTCTATCAGGGAGTTTCCTGGATTGCGGCATCGTAACCAAGTTGTTGCAGAAGTTGCTAACGTTACCTTCGTCAATGATAGTAAAGCGACAACTGCTGCTTCAGTTGCGAAGGCTCTGGTGAGCAGGGAAAATGTGTACTGGATTGCTGGGGGGAAGAGCAAGGATGGCGGAATAGAGCCTATTCTCAGCTTATACGCAAACCGCATACGCAAGGCTTTCTTGGTGGGAGAAGCGGCAGATATGTTTGCTGTGAGCCTGCAAAGAGCTCGAGTTGAGCATGTCATGTGTTATGATGTTTATAATGCCGTGCAAATTGCGTTTGCCGAGGCGATTGCAAGTGGGACTAAGGCCACTGTCCTGCTGTCTCCGGCCTGCAGTTCGTTAGATCAATGGAAAAATTTTGAGGAGAGGGGGGATGCATTTTGTGCGGCTGTGGCCGAGCTTGCAGCACCCCACAAGTTGTGCAGTACTACCACCCAATAAAGACCCAGTGTTTTCCCTCCCACACTACTCGCGTAGTACAGGCGACCAATGGGCGTTGGAAGCATTGGTCGGGACATCCAAAATCTGTGTGTTGGTGCCAGTTATATCGACAGTTACGAGCCTAGACCTGAACGGATGGGTTGCAGATGGAGGATCCTGCTGCGTGAAAAGAATCACCCGGCCATTTGGGGACCAAGAGGGGCTGTCAACCATGTACCCCTTAGCCAAAAGCCTCTCCCCACTTCCGTCAGGCTTCATAACCCCCACGTGGAAGCTCTTTCCCTCAGTTTTGGTAAAGGCTATCCAGTCCCCCCTGGGTGACCACGCCGGGGCAGAATATCCACCCTTGCCAGAACTAATTCTGCGCTGGTTGGTGCCATCCGCATTCATAACGTAAAGCTGCGGCCTCCCACTTCTATCTGAGTTGAACACTATGGACTTTTTGTCCGGCGAATAAGAAGCCGAGGTATTTATGGATCTGTCATTAGTGAGCCGAGTAGACTTCCCACTTTTCAGGTCTATCGAGTATATGTTTGTGGAGCCCTGCGCAGACTCTGACAGCAAAACGTGCCTGCCATCTGGGGAAAACCTTGGCGAGGAATTCACTCCTCTAACCCCCCCGAGCGCAGTCGAGTAGCCAGTTTCTAGGTCATGCAGAACTACACTGCCGCCGGATTTTGCATACGACATATACACCAGGTTCCGCGCGTCAGGAGAAAATCTGGGAGTGGAGACGAACTCCCCCCTGCCGGTGATGTATATGTTATTGGCGCCGTCCTGGTCCATTATTGCGATTCTCCTGGACCCAGGTAGCCCAGTTTCTGCCACGTACGCTATGCGGGTGTTGAAATACCCGCCCTCCCCAGTAATTCTGCTGTATATGCTATCAGACATAGAGTGTGCGGCACGCCGCCAATTTCCCGTAGCGAAGTTGAAAGATTTGCCGGACAGCTGCCTACCTGAGGCCACGTCCCATATGAACAGCTTTACCTTCCACTCTGCCTTGAGCGAACTCCTTAATGCTTCCAGTTACTAGGACGTCTTTCGCTACAGACGTCCAAGCGTTGGAATCAGGCATCCCCTCCGATGTGGTACCAAAACCCCCTGCGGGTAGCTTCCAGCTCGCATCGAATATCCCAGTGCTGTTTAAATCACGTAGCATCACTCTGATGCAACTCTTTCCTATTTCCTTCTCAAGGTTCGTGGAAGAATGCATCGGCGCTACTGAGATCTTAACCTTTTCGGTATTGCCCTTTGTGATGTCAACGCCAAGCGCGGCTACAGCTCCCTGACAACCCAACAGAAGCGAAATGACGGTGGGAAGTACGTAAGCAAAGAAGAAAATCCGCACCTCAACCTACCACACGTACTCCATCTGCACTTCAACCAGGGGTCTGTCCTTTAAAATACCCTTTAGGGACCCGAATACTACGTCTTTGACATAATTTTTCACGTTCCTCGGCCTTGAGTTAGAAAGCCCAGAACCGATTTTCCTTGCCATTTCGCTCAGCAGCACTCTGTCTTCGGAGCTGTCTAATGCCCCGGGGCAATGACCATCGGCTCCTTGACCAGCTCATGCTCTCTATTCATGAGTAGGGTGACAACTACCATTCCGGCATTCCTCATTTTCCTACGTGCAGACATCACGCTGCCCTCAGGGTGGCGCAGAAAATTGCCGTCAATCCCAAAAACTCCACAACCTACAGAGCCTACCTTTTTCCCCTCAACCAGGTCAATGACGTCTCCCGGAGCCGAAACCACACAACCCTTTATGCCGCACTCCTTGGCTAGCTTAACGTGCTCATACATGTGCATGTATTCCCCGTGTACGGGGACGCACAACTTCGGCCTCGTGAGGGAATACAGAGTGCGAACTTCCTCCCGGGACGGGTGCCCGGATACGTGCACGCCCTCGGTGAACTCTGTCACCACCTCAACGCCCATCCTCACAAGCTTGTTAAAAACCCCGAATATGCGCCTCTCGTTGCCAGGAATTATCTTTGAAGAGAAAACTACAGTGTCCCCCTCACCAAGCTCGGCTAAGGGGTGAGACTTACTAGCAAGCCTAGCAGTTGCGGCGAGCGGTTCGCCCTGACAACCGGTGCAGAGGTACAGCACGTTTTTGGCTGGTATACTCCCAGCCTGTTTTGCATCGAGAAACTCTGTGCTATCGTCAATATACCCGCAATCTCTTGCGGCCTGTATCGCCCTTGCTAGCGACCTACCCAGGACAACAACCTCCCGGTTAGATGCCTTGGCAATTTTGCTAAGTGTGCAGATCCTGGCGATATTCGAGGCAAAAAGCGCAACGGCCACCCTGCGCTTGCTCGCTTTCACTATGCTTAGAATGTTCTCATACAAACTCCCTTCGGAGCCCGACCTGCCCTCGGTAAATATGTTGGTTGAGTCAGAAATTACAGCCAACAGCCCGTCGTCTCCAAGCCGCTTGAGCTTGTCTGTATCAGACATAGGACCCACAACAGGGTCAGTATCTAGCTTCCAATCTCCAGTGTGGAGCACGCTTCCAAAATCTGTATGGACGGCCACCGCATGCATCTCGGGGGTGGAGTGCGTCATATGAACGAACTCAAGCACAAAAGGCCCCAGCTCCAACTTAGATGCTGGATCCACCTCTTCAATTGGGACGTTCATCGAAAACTGAGCCAACTTTGCTCTGAGCAAAGTTGCAGTGAACTTTGTGGTGTACACAGGACATCTGAGATCCGCCCACAGGTAGGGTATGGCCCCTATGTGATCTTCATGCGCGTGGGTCAAAACTATCCCAAGCAGATCCTTGCGTTTCTTCTTTATGAAGCTGACATCGGCGACAACCATATCCACCCCAGGCATTGTATCGCCGTCAGCAAACCCGGAGCCCAAATCAACAATTATCCATTTTCCGTGAGCATGATACAGCGTGACGTTCATACCTATCTTGCCTACGCCACCCAAAGGTAGAAAAAAAAACCCGCTACCAAAATCCATTACTAAAGTTACAAAACAATACAACCCAAATACCGGCCATAGATAGCACACATGTGCGCGTGTTTAAAGAAAACATTTGCTTATGAATTTTGGAGGAGGTACAAAGGACCCGACCAAGCCGTCTCACATTTGCTATCGCAGAGATCATTTGGGTTTTGATTGTTTGCCTGCGGATACCGCTCGGGTTGTGGCGCGTATTTCCGCACAGATGTGTATATGGCCGTCCTCGGTTTTTGATGGTTGCTTATGGGGCATGGTTTTACAGCTTATGGGATGGTGCAGATGGGGGCGCTCCTCCACCTTTTGCAGGCCACTGCGGCTTTGTCACTGCTTATGAGCAACTACTGGTTGTTGGGTGCTGAGTGCGCGAAGGTTGCCATAATTGCGTTATCTGGGCTCGCCGTGGCGATGGCGCTGCTGTTTGTTACCCGGTATAGCTGCTTGGAGCAATGTGTTGGTGGCGGAAAGCGACGACCGGTGTGTTTGGTGCAGTGCGCTCCCATGTTGTATGGCTTGACTAATGTCGTCCTTTCAGCGATGCTCTTGTGTTCTGTGCAATTTTCGGGTGTGGACTTCACTGGTGAGCTTACACCCGGATGGATGCCAACCCTGTGTGTAGCTCTTTGCTTCACACTTCTATCACTTTGGTGTGCACGCGTCGTCTTCAGAACTTTGCTAGCGCTTTCGGGGTTATGCAAAGGCTGCCTGCCTGTTCTTAACAATGGGTCTAACGATCTTGTAGGTGATGTGACGTTGTGGGTAGATGAGTATGCGAGCTCCAGGGTTAGTGCGCCTGGCGTGAAGTTGGCATAGTTTTGTAGTGTTTGTAATGAGATAATCGCCATATGTCGATAGCTCCTCGTACCCGACTTTCGGGAATTTGCATGTTGCTGCTTGCCCTGTGCGTTTTGCCTACGTGGTCGGCTGCAGAGGTGTTATTTTCCTGGTCCCAGATTGCAGTAGGCAGCAAGCTGAGCGTTAGGGCGGTTGTACCTTCGGGTGAGAGCTGCCCAGACTTACATGTTGGCTCTCACGTTGTGAAGATGGACACAAGGGCGCATCCTGAGCCCGGGGTGTTCGAAGATCAGGTGTGTGAGAGCTTGCTTTCCCCATCCTCCACTCCCAGGGTGATAAAAATTGGCGACAGAAGCCTGCCAGACATCGGCATGCGCACTAACCACGGCCGGCATGGGCTTGCCAGAATCATTTTTGTTGGGGACACTGGATGCAGAGTATCAAGGTTGCTGGAGCAAGACTGCAAATCACCCAGCAAGTGGCCACTGAGGGATGTACTAGGCGGGATTGCAAACCAAAATCCTGACCTGGTCGTGCACGTTGGAGACTATCTATATAGGGAGGCAGAGTGCACTGATGAATCAAAGTGCGACAAACACATTTATGGAGATAGATATTCAACCTGGGTAGAAGACTGGTTGTCTCCACTGCAATCGGTATCGGACAAGCTAGTTTTCCTGTTTGTTCGTGGAAATCACGAAAATTGCAACCGGGCGTACAAAGGCTGGTTTCGATATCTGGATGCGTATCCGCTTTCGGAGCAGCGCTACAAGAACTGCGAGAAAATCACCGATCCATGGGTTTTTCACCTGAAACATTGGGATATGGGTGATGTGGGGTTCTATATATATGACTCTTCCTCAAGTGATGAGATTTTTTATCGCGGTAGCGATGTTCAAAATATGCGGCAGAAATTCCTTGAGGGTATAAACTCCTCAGCCCGAAGCTCGCAAATGTGGCTACTAACACATCGGCCCCTATGGGCTTATTTGCGACGTGGGATGGAGTATTACGGCAATGTTCCGCAGACCAGAGCCGTTGCGGAAGTTATGCCTGAAGAATTTGTTGCTGTAGTTTCTGGCCACGTGCATTTCGCGCAGATTCTATCAGTGCGCAGGGACGAACGTCGTGGCAAGGGAGGAGGGGCAGGCCTTCAGCCCGGGTCCGGACGTGTAGGCATTAGATCAATAACGCAGATAATCTCCGGTAACGGGGGTGCACACCTCTACGCACCCAAGAGCGTAAAACTCAGGGAAGAAGCCCTATCTTCGCCTATCTGGGGAGGCAGCGTGGGCGTCAACCTAAACAAGATGGTAAAGTCCGCGTACAGAAATCTGGCTCTTGCAGGCTTTGTTATTGATGACGTGAGCACGCTAGGTGGGTTCGGGTTTTGCAGTGTTGATATTCCCATTGACGGCCGAGATCACTCCGTCACGCGTGGTGGGGAGCCTGCGGTCACGTTCCACGGTGTCGGTGGCGAGAAGTCCAAAAAATTTTTAGTTGCTATTCCTACGCCTACCAACGAACCACCATACAGCAAGTAGGTGAAGCAACTATGCCCAGACGGCATAACACGCGGTGTTGCGCGCTTATCTTGGATGTAAAGAACAGGTGAAAAAAAATCAGAATTGTATTGACTGGGGTTTACGATTCCCTTATAAGTGGAGCTGCTCTTGCTATCCCCGGGGACGTGGGTAGCGCTTTTCAAGTGGTTTTAGGTTCTTTTGCATGCCCACTATTAATCAGCTGGTGCGTCGCCCTAGGAGGCCTCGTGAGTCGGCGAACAAAGCTCCTGCGCTCCAACACAATCCCCAGAAAAGGGCTGTGTGCGTCAAGGTTTACACTACCACTCCTAAAAAGCCCAACTCCGCCCTTCGTAAGGTTGCCAGGGTGCGGATTGCCGGGTACGGTAGTGAAGTTATAGCGTACATACCTGGTGAGGGGCATAACCTTCAGGAGCACTCGGTTGTTCTCATCAGAGGTGGGCGTGTTAAAGATCTGCCGGGTGTGCGTTACCACATAGTACGTGGTGCCCTTGATGCTAAGGGTGTGCAGGGGAGGAAGAAGGCTCGCTCCAAGTATGGGGTGAAGCGCGGTGTCTAGTTTTTGTTTGGTGGTTTATGTCTCGTCGTCGAAGAGTTTCTAGGAGGCCGGTAGTCTCTGATGGGGGTCCGGGCGGTGTCCTGCTTGCGCGCTTTATAAATGTTGTGATGAGCAGAGGAAAAAAAGCGCTGGCTGAGAGGATAGTATCTGGGGCCCTGAAGATGGCTGAATCTAAATCGACCGGTGAGACTGGGGTGTCGATATTCAACACCGCTGTCTCCAACGTCATGCCCCGAATGGAAGTTCGCTCTAGAAGAGTTGGTGGTGTTACTTATCAAATCCCTGTAGAAGTTAGGGAAGATAGGTCAACTTCGCTCGCTCTCAGGTGGATAGTGAAGGCTGCGCGTACAAACAGGAAGCGTACAAACAAGACTTACATGAGTTGTTTGTGTAATGAGCTTCTTGAGGCCTACAACAAGCGTGGTAGTGCGTGCAAGATGAAAGAAGAGAAATTCAGAATGGCGGAAGCCAACAAGGCATTTTCTCATTTCAGGTTTTAGTGAATTTTGTGTTTTTAGAAAGGGGCATGGAGGGTGAGTAGTAAGGGCGATCTGTCTCGGTGTAGAAATATAGGGATAATGGCGCACATAGACGCCGGAAAAACTACCACCACGGAGCGTATACTTTTCTATACTGGAAAGCAGAACAGAATAGGTGAGGTGCACGAGGGCGCTGCATCTATGGACTGGATGGAGCAGGAGCGGGAGCGGGGTATCACCATAACCTCTGCTGCTACCACCTGCTTTTGGAATGATTGCAGGATTAACATTATCGACACTCCTGGCCACGTGGATTTTACTATCGAGGTGGAAAGATCCCTCCGGGTTCTTGACGGGGCCGTGGCCGTTTTTGACGGTGTTGCTGGGGTTGAGCCGCAGTCGGAGACTGTGTGGCGTCAGGCTGATAAGTACGACGTTCCCAGGATATGCTTTGTGAACAAGATGGACAGGATTGGGGCCGACTTTTATGCCTGTGTTGACATGATCAAGGACAGGCTCGGGGCCGTGCCGCTCGTGCTTCAGCTGCCTATTGGTGTGGATAAAAGTTTCGTAGGGGTGGTGGACCTGGTTGAGATGAGGTCCATAACATGGGAGGAAGACTCATTAGGTGCCAAGTTCAACTACGGGGAGATTCCCAGTGACTTAATGGAGAAGGCGCAGGATTATAGGGCGAGACTAATTGAGTCAGCAGTTGAGATGAACGACGAAGCCATGAATCTATATCTCGACGGTGGCGAGATTTCTGTTCCGTTGTTGAAGAGTTGCATAAGAAGCGGCGTGATCGGCGCAAAGTTTGTTCCCGTGTTGTGCGGTTCTGCGTTCAAGAATAAGGGTGTTCAGCCGCTGCTGGACGCTGTGGTTGATTTTTTACCATCTCCCAGCGACGTTCCCACCATAGAGGGTGCGAGTGCTAGCGATCCGCAAAAGGCGGTCACCATAAAATCTTCTGTGGATGACAAGTTTGTTGCGCTCGCCTTCAAGGTAATGGTGGATAGATTTGTTGGTAGTTTGACGTTCATTCGTGTGTACTCCGGTAAGCTCACTGGTAAGTCTGTGGTGCTGAATTCCGCCAAGGGGGCCACGGAGTCTGTAGGTAGGATTCTGCGCATGCACGCGAACAACAGGGAAGACATTTCTGAGATTCAGGCCGGGGACATAGCAGCTTTGGCGGGGTTGAAAAAGACCACTACCGGTGACACCCTGTGTGATCAGAATTTTCCTGTAGTGCTCGAAAAAATGGACTTTCCCGAGTCCGTTATGGAAATTGCCGTAGAGCCGGTATCGACTGCAGACCAGGAGAAGATGGGTACAGCGCTTAGCAGACTTGTTGCTGAGGATCCGTCATTGAAGGTTTGTGTCAATTCTGAGAGCGGGCAGACCATACTTAAAGGTATGGGTGAGCTCCACTTGGAAATCATAGTAGATAGGATGAAGAGGGAGTTTGGCGTTGAGGCGTCGGTAGGTGCTCCCCAGGTAGCGTATCGCGAGACAATAACCAAGTCTGCCGAAATTGAATATGTGCATAAGAAGCAGACAGGCGGCGCCGGCCAGTTTGCCAAAGTGAACATATTGTTTGAGCCGCTGCCGCCTGGTTCTGGGTTCGAGTTTGAAAATAAAATTACGTGTGGGGCTATTCCCAAGGAGTACATACCCGGGGTCCAAAGCGGTTTGGAGCTTGTAAAAGAGACGGGTATGATAGCAGGCTTTCCCGTGATTGATTTCAAGGCTACCCTGTTTGATGGAGCGTTCCACGAGGTTGACTCGAGCCCGCTGGCCTTTGAATTAGCCGCGAAGGGTGCGTTCAGGGAAATGGCTAACAAGGCGGGTCCGGTTCTGCTGGAGCCCATAATGCGTGTGGAAATCATCACTCCTGATGAGTACATGGGGGATGTCATAGGTGATGTTAATAGTAGGCGCGGTAGGGTTGCAGAGATGCAAGATCGTCACAACGCCAAGCTTATTACAGCCTTCATCCCGCTTGGCAAGATGTTCGGGTATGTGAAGGATTTGCGCTCTATGTCTCAAGGTAGGGCTCAGTACAGTATGTACTTTGCTCGCTATGAGAGGGTGCCGGAAAATGCTGTAGATAATGTAATGAAGAAGTAGGT
>NZ_AFMS01000005.1 GCF_000215485.1 Anaplasma marginale str. Florida | reverse complement strand
ACTACATGAAAATATCTGGGAGCTTGTCTCTCAGATGAAGCTCAGTGATCCTGCGGTTTTGTCTGTAACCCAGCAGATCTATAACCTCAGCAAGGCCATAGCGGCGGAGGAAGCGGCGCTCATGTCGCTTGTAGAGAGTTACGGAGTAGACCGTAAAAGTTTCCTCGAGGCATATAACAACAATACAGTCTTTGAGCAAGCCAATGCTTCTCCTGAGTGGAAAAACCTGCTTGAGAAAGAGAAGAAAACCCTGACGGACATACAAAACAAGGTGCGCTTGCTATCAGGGGAAGATAGCCCGGGTAACTTTAAAGCCTTAGTCGCAAAGATCCAGAAACATGAGAGGACCGCCAACAAGGCAAAGCAGGAGATGATCAAGGCAAACCTGCGGCTTGTCGTATCGATTGCCAAAAAATCTCCAATCGCGGCCTGCAGTTCTTAGATCTCGTACAAGAGGGTAACATAGGGCTGATGAAGGCCGTGGATAAGTTTGACTACAAGCGCGGGTACAAATTCTCCACCTACGCCACCTGGTGGGTCAGACAAGCCATAACACGCGCGATAGCCGACCAGGCCCGTACCATCAGGATACCGGTACACATGATTGAGACCGTAAATAAGATCAACCGCACATTGAGGCAGATGTTGCACGAGATCGGTCGGGAGCCAACATTGGAAGAGCTGTCTACTAGGCTCGGCATGAATGTTGAGAAAATCCGCAAAGTGATGAAAATCGTAAAGGATCCTGTAAGCCTTGAAAGCCCCATAGGTGATGACGATAGCAGCACATTTGGCGATTGTATAGAAGATAAACGGGCTGTGAAGCCGGAAAATGCAGCAGTGCTGGCAGATTTGCGTGAGATAACCACGAAAGTGCTGTCAACCTTAACGCCCAAGGAAGAGAGAATTCTGCGTATGCGGTTTGGTATCGACATCACACCAAGCGCCCCAAATGTACGCCCACCGGAAAGAGATGTTTTAGCACCGCCACAAGCTTCTGAGCCTATCATCCACCTCCTTCGCGTGCTCAGAAAGGTTCAGTGCGATATCATATCGCCCTTCTAGCCTCAGTTTTACTATCTGCTCCTGGATTTCGCTGAGTTGTCTTGAGAGCATCAGCTTCTCCCATTCCCTTCTAGCGCGCTTTTCCACATCCGCATCAGAGCAACCCTTTGTTCCGAAGGCGCACCCTATGGCCGACATTTTTTCTTGTATTGAACGCAATGCTGGCTCAAAATCCGCCCTTCTAGAGCACAACTCCCCGATCAAATCTGCCTTAGAGAGCTCCCCACCATGTGCCTCTCTAATGTCTACTATGTGCTGTTGGAGCGGCCGCATATCGTCAGCGAAGTCAAGGCTGGCAAACTGCTCAAAAACCGTTACATCATAAAGGAGCCTTGGACACTCAACAATGGTGTATATAACCCGCATTTGGTAATTTTCCCCGGCACATGCCTGCAGAGAGACGCCTCCGAGTCTGCTGGACCTGAGCCCCTGCTCTATGGCGCGCGCACTTCCATGTGGCGCACCCCTCCCATTGTATTGTTCGCGCTGCAGCGCTTTGATTTGCTGGTAAAAAAAACTCTTGTAGTACTTCGCTATGTGCACATCCCGAATCTCCGATGTGTATTCCCGAATTCTCTGCTCAAGGGCCATGCACTGCTCTGGCACCACCTTGCCGGAAGACGCAATGTTCGCACGGGCTAGTTCATAGTCCCACACGAATTCCGAAAGCAGTTTTGCATGCTCAACGAGACCCTTGGCGGTATCGGGGCCCAAATTTACACAGACATCATACGGGTCTTTCCCCTGCGGAGAGGTAACAAACCGTATGCTATGGCCGGATTTTATTATAGAAAGGGCAAGATGGGCTATCTTCATAGACGCATTCATCCCCGCACCATCGCCATCCATCCAAACCACTACCTCAGGCACAATGTCCCACATGTGCCTGAGATGCGCCTCCGTCATGGCAGTGCCTAGCAACCCTACAACATTGCTTATCCCAAGCTGGCTGAGAATGAGCACATCCATATACCCCTCAACCGCGATGATCCTGCCCAGTTTCTTCGCAGCGGCTAGTGCAAGGTGCAGGCCATATAGACTTTCTCGCTTTTTAAATAGCGCATTTTCCGCTGAGTTTAAGTATTTCGGAGAGTGCTTATCACTGACAGATCTGCCACCAAACGCGATCACCCTGCCCGTGGCGCTGCATATGGGAAACACCAACCTGTTATATAAACAGTCCTGAAAGTTCTTGGTCAACAGGCCTGCATCCCGCACCTTCTCGAAACTAATCTGGGACGACGCAAAACACGTCTTGATTCCGGACACGGGAACGTACCCCAACCTGAACTTTCTTATAGTCTTCTCGTCGATGCCCCTGCTCCTCAAATACGAAAGTGCTGTGGGTGACTTTGACAGTTGCTCAACAAACCAGCGGGCTGCGTAGTCCATTAGCTCATACAGGAAATCCGCCTCTCCCCTCCCAGCTTTCGCAGGCAAACTCACTCCGTATACCTGCGCTAAATATTCAATGGCCTCT
>NZ_AFMS01000006.1 GCF_000215485.1 Anaplasma marginale str. Florida | reverse complement strand
AAATCGAGCGCACTATCCACGACTTCTTCGAGCAGCGGCTCAACGGTTTCCCCGCCCCTCGATACTATGGAGTACACTCGCGCCTTGAGAGTTTCAATGAAGCCGCAAATCTCCTGGTGATTGCTGCACGTTTCAAAACGGGTAGTAAACCCTCCAAGAGATATAAGGGCAAGACACATTGCCAGAACACAGCCTACATCAGTGCATCTTTTGTACATTGCCAATCTCCTGGGAAGCATGTGCAATGCTATACTACCAGTTGTTATCTTAACATTAACCATTACTACACCAGACAGCATAGCTCAGCTAGCATCGGAACATTCTCCGCATTCAATCTCTATGGTCACGTGGGGTATGCCGAATTTTTCGTTGAGTAACCTCTTTATTGATATCAAAAGTGCAGAATGTGCTTCGTTGCTCGCCAGAGGTGTTGGCACCTTCACGTGCATTGTCATTATGGGATAATTATTGGTCAAAGACCACAGATGAACATGGTGCACGTCAATAACCGCGGGAATGTTGCTGAGAATTGAATCTTTTACCTCTTCAATGTCTATATTTTCCGGCTTTCCCTCCAGTAAAATATTGCCGGAGCTTTTCACTATTTTAAACGCACTGTAAAACATTAGAATGCTGGCAAACACAGACAACAAGGGGTCAACAATCTGCCATCCGCTAAGCATGATAACAATAGAAGACAAAACAGCCGCGACGGAGCTTAGCAGATCTCCCAAAACATGCAGCACCGCACTTTTGATATTTAAATTATGTTCGTCCTTTCTGTATAGAATTACAAACACCGTTACGTTCGCCACAAGACCCAGCAGCGCCACTGTTAACATGATCTGCCAGTGCACCTCAACCGGGTAGATGAACCTCTTTGCTGATTCGCAGACTATTAGAATTGCCACCACAAATAAAGAAACGCCGTTGATGAATGCAGCCATAACTTGAAATCTGTGGTAGCCATATGACCTGCACGCATCAGACTCCTTCACGGCAAATTTATATGCGAGCCAGCTAAGCGTGAGTGCCACAAGATCTGTAAGCATATGGCCAGCATCTGAGAGCAGCGCGAGGGAGTTTGACGCCAGCCCTCCTATAACTTCGGCTGCCATTGCCACCGCAACCACAACTATGGATAGCGCCATTCTTCTGTGCGTATGCGGGCAGAACTCACCGTCATAGCTAGACATACGCACCACCCTCGTGAGTGGGTAATACTGGACTCGAACCAGTGACCTCTTGCACGTCAAGCAAACGCTCTACCACCTGAGCTAATCACCCAATGCTTACTACTATAGGCCATGTCCACTAAAAGTCAATTCGCTGTGGCTCCACCAACCCGCAGACCAGAGTATGCACCAAGGAAAATTTGCGCGCTGAACAAATTTTGAAACTGCGCCTCTGGCCCCGCTGAAATCAGTCTTTCTCCACAGCAAGACGAACAGCTGCCAGTACAAAAAATACGCTTACTGGCACCAAACATAGCACACCTACCCCTAACAGGGCGGTTGTTCGGGTAAAGGTGAAATCTACCATGCCCTCAAGACAAAGATGGGAACACACGACCACTGGTACAATCATCGGGAAAACCAAAATCTGGGCCGTAATTAGCTTCCCCTCACCACCCAAGACCAGGGAGTGCCCCACGGCGGACACGCAGTTGACGACCAGCAGCCCGACACCTAGCACCAGCCCTAGGGCAACCGCATAGTGGATGCTTCCCCCCAGTATTGTGAGTTGGATTAACGCGGCGGCTATGCTTATAGGTACCGAGATGCAGATCCAATGCGCAAGTATTTTTAGGAAGATAACAGCCTCTGGTAGCAGATCTTGTATAAGCAGTTGTTCGAGCACTCCGCCACGATAATCATCTTCCAGCAGCGCCTTGATAGATGTCTGCGTGGCTGACACACCACAAATCCAGAACAGACAAGGCACAACCTCATTCACGCATGCTGGCGGAAGTACAAAAAGTGCGATACCCACTACTACTACAAACAGTAAAACAACTTGTGCAGCATTACCGGTATCGCAAGACATGATTTTTAGCTCGCGCATTAGCACGCTTCCATGGGACACGATAGGACACTATGTATAACCCTCTAGCAGCATAGTGGTACACCAAATGTTAAGCAAGCATTCTTAGGATTTCAGTTATGCGATAACACCGGAGGGTGATGTGTTGTCTAAGTACACCTTGGATGAAGAAGATGAAAACTACATGAATCCCAAGCAGCTGGATTATTTTAGAAACAAGCTTATAACGTGGAAGCAGGCGCTGCAGAAGGAATCCGAGGAGAAGGCCAGGGAGGTTTTGCAGTCTCACACAGATGCTGACCTAACCGATATGGCCACCAGAGAGTACGATACAGACTTAACCCTACAGACGTGTAATCGCAATGATGCTCTGACCGTGGAAATCGACAAAGCGTTGCAGAGAATTGACGACGGCCTGTACGGTTACTGTGAAGAGACCGGAGAAAAAATTGGCACTGCTAGACTTGAGGCAAACCCAGTAACCCTGTATTGCATAGAAGAGCAAGAAAGGCGGGAAAAGCAACAAAAACTATACAGCGACGAGGAAGAAGATTAAGGCGCCAGTTGCTGAATGCAAACAGCAACCCGGCACGTTCGCGTGGCGCAGCATATAATCAGCACAATATAGCCCGGCACAATAAAACGAGGTTGTCTGAGGCCGGCGCTGCCGTGTGTGCGCTGCCCCAATGAAGTCCACTATTCATTCCCCTGCCCCACCAGCACCAATTTTTCACATTTGCCGCCTTGCATGCAGTAGCATGGGGCCGGGCCCATTTGACGGTTGGCATGCGCTGTATAGATAGGAAGAACTCGCGCCTGTGCGCCCCACGGAAGTGCTGTGCTTCCCACCTATGCCATACGGGATGTAGCCCTATGACAGCAATTAAGTGCCGCTGCCCGCAATGAAGTCCACTATTCCCCTCCCCACCAGCGCCCACTTTTCATGTTCGCCACTAACGTGGTCCTGAACGTATGCTGAACGTCCACAATAGGAACGCAGGTACTCTACCAAATCTGTGCAATATGTGCTGTCCGAGTCCTTTAGGGTAATCACAATCTTCACCTGCATACCCCTCAGCGCTTCCAAAGCCGTCAACACGTGGCTTATGCTCCCCAAATATGGGTTTACAACCAAAACCACAGCGACATCCAGATCTTTTATTAAGTCTATGCAGCTTTTTTCATCCGTTAGTGGGGACATAACTCCGCCAACGCCCTCAATTAATATGTGTCCGGGCACATTTTTGCAACGCTCGGCACAAAACCGCAAAATCTCGCTATAGTTCAGATTAACACCTTCCATCCTTGATGCAATATTCGGGGCACGCGGATGTTTTAACCTCCACGGAGAAACCTTATCCACGTTCTCTTGGGTAAAATCATATCCTAAGCTGGAGATAATTTGAAAAGTGTCGCTAGATCCCGGATTATCCTCGTCGTACCCGCTTACTACCGGCTTAATGGCTTGCACAGTTTCACCAATTCTTCTAAAATTCCAGCACAGTGCTGTGGCAATGAAGGTCTTTCCTACATCTGTTCCGCAGGATGTTATAAAGTGCGCTTGCATTGATGGAAGCTCCCCCAAGGTGCCGTGGCGATGGTACCACGTGTACCAGGAGTTTCAAGCTGTTGGGTCTAGTTTATGGAATGTGATCAAGGGTTGTTGGGTAGCTTAAAGGACAGCCTGTTGAAAACCTCGTCTAAGCTTAACGCGGGAATCAGAAAGCTGTTCCGGGATGGCCAAAAGGTCGACCAAGAAACTTTGAAGGAGTTGTTGCACCTGCTCATATCGACCGATATGGGGCGCGAGAGTGCGTCTTTTTTCACACAGAAGATAGCTGCAATGCAGTTTAGCGAACCCAGCTGTGCCCGGGTACGAGAAACACTGGCTGAAGAAATCGAGGCATTTCTCACCAAGGTCGCCGTTCCAATATCTATAGAGCACAGCCCCCAGGTGGTAATGTTATGTGGGGTCAACGGCAGTGGTAAGACTACCACAGCCGCTAAACTTGCGCGCAAATTCCAGCGGGAAGGCAAATCTGTACTCATGGGTGCGTGTGACACCTTCCGTGCAGCTGCGGTTAGCCAGTTAAAGATTTGGGCCGATAGAATATCTTGTCCAATTATAGCGGGGGAGGCCGGGGCTGATGCTGCAAGTATAGCATATAAGGCGGTTGATCAAGCCATACGCGAGAAAATAGATGTGGTGCTTATAGACACCGCTGGGCGCCTACAAAACCACAAAAATCTAATGGAAGAGTTGGCCAAGGTACGCCGCGTGATAGGCAGGCATGACAAAAAGGCTCCACATAACACTATAATAGTGCTAGACGCAACAATAGGGCAAAATGCATTCTCGCAGGTTGAGCTCTTTTCAAGTTTTGCTGGGGTGAATGGCATAGTGCTCACCAAACTAGATGGCACAGCCAAAGGTGGTATAGTGCTAAGTGTAGCACAGAAGTATGGCATACACATACATGCGGTGGGAGTCGGCGAAGGTATAGATGACCTGAAGGATTTTTCCGCCCGGGAATTTGCCAGGGGGCTTTTGGAAATTTAACTTCTAGCCGGCACGCCGTGGCGGGTGGTACGCGCTCTACAAGCACTTTGCCTACATAGCAACCTTGCAATCTCAACAAAGTTGGTCGTGAGGCCAACGCTGGGTACCTGCTCTGCTGATAGCGCCACATAAACCTATACCGGCATGCGTGAGTGTTAGAGTGTGCTATAATGGCTGATATTCGCCTTTCAGTATATGATTAGCCGTCAGCTTTACCCACAGCGCGTGTATTTAACGTTTCCCATTTGAGCAATATTCGCTATACTGTGGGCTCTTGTGTTGGGAGTCTATGTCAGTACCTATAACCGTAGCGTATGGAGATGGAGTAGGGCCGGAAATTATGGAGGCCGTGCTGTTCATCTTGAAGGAGGCCAGAGCAGATGTTTCTATAGAAACCGTGGATATAGGCCACAACCAGTATAAAAAGGAGTGGACTTCTGGCATCGCTCCTTCTGCTTGGGAGTCAATCAGCAGGACTAGGCTGCTGCTTAAGGCCCCTACTATGACCCCACAGGGCAGTGGGCATAAGAGTTTGAATGTCGCCCTCAGGCAGAGGCTGGGGCTTTATGTAAACGTGCGGCCCTGCGTTTCTTATTTTCCCGTTGTAGGCACTAAGCACCCAGATTTGGATGTGGTAATCATCAGAGAGAATGAGGAAGACACCTACAGCGGTGTTGAGCACAAACTATCTGAAGACACCCATGAGTGCGTGAAGATTTCAACCAGGTCCGCCTCGGAAAAAATCTGTGCGTATGCGTTTAACTACGCCAGGGCTCACAATAGAAAGAAGGTTACGTGTTTCGTGAAAGATAACATCATGAAAATGACTGACGGAATACTGCACGCTTCTTTCGACAAGGTCGCCAAGGGCTATCCAGATATTGAAGCAAACTACTACATAGTTGATGTGGGCATGGCTAAGATCGCCAGCAACCCGGAGGATTTTGATGTTGTGGTAACCACAAATCTGTATGGAGACATTGTATCAGACATAGTGTCGCTCTCTTCTGGGTCTATAGGGCTGACTGGCAGTGCGAACATAGGTGATTATTACGCCATGTTCGAGGCAGTACACGGCTCAGCACCCGATATAGCAGGCAAGAATGTGGCCAATCCCTCAGGGCTGCTCAACGCGGCTGTGCAAATGTTAGTGCACATCGGGCAGCTGGACAAGGCCGGGGTGATCCGTAACGCATTTTTGAAGACCTTAGAAGATGGCGTGCATACTGCCGATATATATAGCGAGAAAACCAGCTTGCGTAGGGCATCCACCATGGAGTTCGCGCAGGCAATAGTGGGAAACTTAGGAACAACACCTCAGCGGCTTAAGGGCCTCTCTCTCGGCAAGGAAACACCAAGTACCGGGAGTTCGGGCTACGTGCGCAGCAATCCCAAAAGGGTGTTGGTGGGCGTTGATGTCACGGTACATTGGGACAAGGGCACTGACATCAAGGAGTTAGTTGGGTCCCTTTCAGGGCTCAGTTCGGAACTGAAGTTGCAGCTGGTGTACGCCAAAGGACTGGAGTTGTGGCCTAAAGCTCCATATTCTTACACGTACGTCGATCTTGTGTCTTGCAGGTTTTACGCGGAAGGGAAGGAAGAGGATGGCGTTGACGGCCGGGAGGTTGGAAATCTGCTGCTCAAAATGGAAGACGCTGGCATAGACACGGTGAAGATGGTGAAGTTGTACCTGTACGATGGGGGCCAGGGGTTTTTTACTCCGTAGCAGCTTTGGATCCTGAGCTCAGTCAAGCGTTCGTTCGGGAGTTTGGGGTTGCAGTGTGTAGCTACGTTTATAGCCGCTCTGTAGGGCTGGTGCCGCAACTTTAAAACACAAGGCCGTTTGTAGGTCACCGGGGTTGAGTAGTGCAAGATGTAATAGAAGCAACAGACGCGGCACTGGAGTACGTTGGTGTTGGAGGGGCAACGTGGAGGGTCTGTGAAGTACCCTGCCGGGACGTAACAACAATTATGCAGCGCTTCGGGATTTGTGAAGTGGTAGCCAGGGTGTTGGCAACTCGCGGTATCCCCATAGAAGAGATGGAAAATTTTTGTTTCCTACCCTGAGGCTCCTGCTGCCGGATCCGTTTCACCTGCTAGACATGGACAAAGCCGTAGCGAGGATACACGATGCAATACGCAATGGGGAGAGCATCGCAATTTTCGGCGACTACGACGTTGATGGCGCAACATCCTCTGCCATGTTGTGTAGATACCTGCGTGGCCTGGAGGTACACACAAAAATTTACATCCCTGACCGCGTTGAAGAGGGCTACGGACCAAACTCCGCCGCAATGTTAAAACTACGTGAGGAAGGTTATAGCCTCTGTATTACCGTAGACTGCGGCACGTTGGCCTACGAACCCATATTAGCAGCACGGTCTGTAAACCTTGATGTCATAGTCGTCGACCACCACATTGGAATAAACACCCTGCCCAAGGCCGTTGCGGTAGTGAATCCGAACAGACTGGACGAATCCTCTGAGCATACATACCTGTCGGCCGTTGGTACATCTTTTTTGCTGTTAGTGGCACTACAAAAAACCCTGAGAGAAGCGGGGGTTTTTGCGCACAGAAGCGAGCCAGATCTCATGAACTACCTCGACTTGGTTGCGCTGGGCACCGTTTGCGATGTTATGCCAATGATAAAGCTCAACAGAGCAATGGTCAGGCACGGACTGAAGGTGATATCCGCCCGGAGTAACGTGGGGCTTAGAGTGCTCGGAGACGCCATTGGGATAGAGGAAAAGATCAGCGTTTATCACCTGGGCTTTAGCATAGGGCCACATATAAATGCCGGGGGGCGGGTCGGCAACGCAAGCCTGGGAGCCAGCCTTTTGTCTAGTGATGACGAGAGCGAGTGCGAGAGAATATCCTACATGCTGCTGAGCTTGAATGCTGAAAGAAAAGAGCTGGAAAAGCGGAGTTTGGAAGAAGCGTTGCACCAAGCAGAGCGGTTAGTCGCAGCAGGTAATAATGTCATCATGGTTGCGGGCACCTGGCACGTGGGCGTAATAGGAATTGTGGCGAGCAGGCTTAAGGAGAGATTCCATCTACCATCAATAGTGGTTTCGCTAAGCGGAAATCTCGGCAAGGCGAGCGCCAGATCCGTTAGCGGTATTGATATAGGAGCGGCAGTGCTCGCAGCAAAACTTGAGCAGTTAATACCTGAGGGCGGTGGACATGCTATGGCCGCGGGATTTTCAGTGTGCGCAGACAAGCTTGAGGCATTGTACTCGTTCTTCTTGGAAAGGTTTAAGCACTCCGACATACAGAAAGTCTCGTATGCTTGCGGCATATTAACCGCAGGGGCCGTGAACTTTCCACTGTGGAGGGAGCTGCAAATGCTGGAACCGTTCGGCCCAGGAAATCCAGAGCCTAGATTCATCCTTAAAAATGTAGAAATCAGAAAACCCGAAGTCATGGGTGGCAGCCACGTTAGGTGCCTAATATCCGGTGACAATGCACTTGTTAAGGGCGTGTGCTTCAAGTGCATAGGCACAGAACTGGGCACAACGCTTCTGCAGCGCGGGCGATGCGTTCATCTGCTCGGCAAAATCAGCGTAAACCAGTGGCGGGGAAATGAGTACGTGCAGTTCGTCATAGACGATGCGGCATTGCCGTAGCTGGGCAACTACTAACGGCACCCCCGGCAATTTTGGCTTTCAGGCATTCCACACAGCAGAAAAGGTGCACAAAACACAGCCTTAGGTAAGCAAACTGCGCAAAACGCGCAACAACAGAGCGTGTAAGTATAAATCTGTTGTAAACTTTGCCAGCAAATTCTCCAACAAGTTCGTACGAGTCTTGCCTCCTGCACATAAATTCACGTCCCTGACAGCGCGCATGCTTCGTGCAAGAGTTGCTTAAGCGCGCCACACTGCATGTTTCATGCTGCATAACAGCAACTCAAAGCAGTAGTTGTTGTCTAACAGGCGCGCCAGAGTGGGAAATGTGGCTTATGTTCATCACATATCTTCAAACCCGCATTCACCGCGATAATTATTACATGGCGCTACCATAAGGAAAATTTTCTGTCTTTTGCGCGGAAGTTTGCTAACATCGGTGGAAATTTTTCATAGCACGAATAATGCTAAGTAAACTCGTGGCCGATCCCGGTGTAGTTCGGATAGTGGAAGCTATAGAGGGTGCACGCGGAAATGCTAGACTCGTGGGCGGTTGCGTGCGTGATAGCGTGCTTGGTCGCGATACTACCGATATTGATCTTGCCACCGATTTAGTGCCAGAAATGGTGATTCAGGCTCTGGGCAGCGCAGGAATCAAGACGATACCCACAGGCATAAAGCATGGCACTGTAACCGCGGTGGTAGCGGGTATCCCGTATGAAATTACCACGCTGAGGCGTGACTTAGAATGCGATGGTCGCCACGCGGCTGTTGCGTTCACGAATAGCTGGATGGAAGATGCCTCTAGGAGGGATTTTACGTTCAACGCCCTATACTGCGACAAGAGCGGTAAAATTTACGATTATTTCTCTGGCATGCAAGACTTGGAAAATCGGACTGTGGTCTTTATTGGAGATGCGGAAGCGCGCATTAATGAGGATTTTCTGCGCATACTAAGGGTGTTTCGGTTCCACGCGTCTATATGCGACAAAAGCCCATTGAGCGAGGAAATTATCTTCCTTTGCAACAAATACGCGGATAGCCTCGCCAAACTATCCAGAGAGCGCATACGCAGCGAGTTTTTCAAGCTACTGGCGTGCACAAACTGCGCATCTACACTCAAAATAATGGAAGGGTGCGGCGTATTACACCAAGTAGTGCCCTATCCGGTACAGATCGGCAGGCTGTCATGCACACACTTGGCGGGTAGAGCGCCCATAACCAAGCTTGCGGCCATTTTGAAAGGATATGCACACACCGATATGTCAGGTACAGTAGAGGGATTGGAAGCACTACTGCGCTTGTCTAGAAAGGAAAAAAGCTCTTGGAAACACTGCTGACAACCAACCTGCCCTTCCCGCTTTCCACCACACAACAACAGAAGTATCTTAACGACCTGGGTACAGATGTATATAGAGACCTGGTAATAGTCAGCTTCCTAAGCAAAGAAACCTTGTCTGCAAGCGCTTTCCTGGAGCACTTGGAGTATACGAAACAGTTTGCGCCTTTGTCGTTACCTGTTTCTGGGAAGGATCTGGCCAAACTGGGATATAAGGAAGGAAAATTACTCGGACACACCCTAAAAAGGTTAAAGGAGACGTGGGAACGCAACCCACAGAGTGTAACCAGGAACCATTTGCTGCTGTTGGCAAAAAAGCTCTTAGAAGCCCAACAGGCGGCAAGTTGCGGAAATGTTAATTCACGAGGTAAAAGAAGCGTTTAAGAGGTCCTACGCACCAAGGACTCTGCGTTTTACCACGCGCTAGACGCACGTCAGAGACCTCAGAACTTTGTGCCGTGCGGCCTACACATTTTAGATATCGCTCACAAGAAAATAGTTACAAGAAGGCAGCCGTAGGCTATTTGCCATTGGGCATGCTGCTCATGATTTCGTGTTCTTTAAAAAAGAACTTTATCTCCCACTCAGCGTTTTCCAGGCTGTCAGAGCCGTGTACGCAGTTTGCATCTATACTCTCTGCCAAATCTCCTCTTATCGTACCAGGGGCCGCTTCGCTAGGGTTCGTGGCACCCATAACATCTCTGTAAGTTTTGACAGCAGATTCACCAACTAGCACCTGCACTACAACTGGACCAGAGGTCATAAAACCTACCAGGCTAGGGAAAAACGGCCTTGCTTTATGTACCGCATAGAAGGCCTCCGCCTGCTCATGCGACAATGCACACATCCTCTGGGCAACAATGCGCAGCCCCGCCGCTTCTATGTAGGATAGGACACGGCCTATTATACCACGTTCAACAACGTCAGGCTTTAGTATAGATAGCGTCTTTTCAAACATCATGGCTCCTCCTAGAACGATCGCCGCATGCTAGCATAAAACGCGCGCACTAACAAGTGCCCAGCGCGCTGCCTCAAAAAATCTCCGGAAGTTTCCCGGATATTTATTGATGATTTTATTTTTAATCTAGCATACCATTTACAGTTTTATTATTACAACCATACATTAAATAACTGTTGCATTAACATTATGTATGATTTATCCTAAGTTATCTGAGTAACATATGGGATAATGTTTATGACTTCTCGAACACAAAACCAAAGTTCCATACCCATAATTGTTGAGGGCAAAGCCAGACCCCACCCGGTAGACGAGTATGTCGGCAGGGAGATTAAGAAGCAGCGGATCATGAAGGGCATGAGCCGGAACCAGCTCGCAAGCAGGTTGGGAATTACATTCCAACAAGTACAAAAATATGAAAAGGGTACCAACCGTATTGTGATCAGCAGATTGTATGAGCTTGCAAGGGTTCTGGGCATCGAAATCAAAGACCTGATTGCAAAGCTGCAAAACGACTTACGGCCTATCACCGATGCGGGCGATGCAACAGATGCCGCGCTCAGGGAAGGCGAAGAGTCCTCCCTAGAGGAATTTGGCCAAAGCTATAACGATGGCAAAGAAGTCCTTATGCTGGTAAGAGCATATCGTCGCATCAAGAGCGATAAAATGCGTGGCGCGATTCACACTTTGGTGAAGGTAATGTGCGCGGAACAGCAGCAGGATGACTACGAGCATTCTGATGCGGACGAGGAGCTCGGCTACGAGCACGACCCCGAATCCGAAACGGGAGCCTAGGTTAAGACTCGGATAGACTGTCACTATTAATAGTGTACGCGGGTTGGCGCATTTGAAGTTCGCAGCGTGGTGAGAGCGGCATGGCATCAGTGCCGCTTCTGCAGGGCTGCTTTCACCTCTTTGCTGGCTTCTTTATGTGCTAGTCAGTCTCACGCGTGTGTCAGTGCATCCTCGTGTGCGATGCCGTGCTTTCGCGTCACACAGTCTGACTTTGTCGCGCCAATGCTGCATCGCTAGTGGTATATTTATCGCGCCAGGTCTATTGCATTGCATATTGGTAACAGCAGCGTGGATTGTTTAACAACTCCTTTATATGAAGCAAGCATTCCCTAAATGTAGATTGCATGCATTTGACACACCATTGTGGTTCATCTATCCTGGCACGTGCGCTGAAGTGTTGGGTACAGTTTTGCTATGAAGAAGGTCTACGGCTTGGTTTACGCTGCGTTGTCTTTGTTGTTCACGCCTTGTGGGTCATTTGCTTCCCCCAGGCCCATAGACTTTTCTAGGGGCGAGGGTGCGTCGGGATTCTTCGCCAGTGTACAGTACAAGCTGGCAGTCCCGCACTTTAGGGACTTTATAGTAGAAGACAAAGGTAAGGCGCTTAATACGTTTGCCATGAAGGAAAAACAGCAGGGTGGCACCGCTAAGGCAGCGGCGGGCGCTGCAACGCCTCCAGCGGCCCCATCCGGCGCCGAGGCTCCACCCGCTAAAGGGCCAGATCTAGCTTCGGGCGGCAGCTTTGAGGGGAAGTACTCCCCTGAGTACCTTAGGAGTGCTAAGGCTGGGTCCGTATCGGTTGGGTACTCCGCTGGAAATGTGCGGCTGGAGGCTGAAGGCATGTATCAGAAATTCCCCGTAGATACCAAGAAGTATAAGGATAATCCTGAGCGCGCGTATCGTTTTGCCATTTCAGCGCCTGATGAGAATAGCACAACTGTTGCTACAAGGCCGCAGGAGCCCTACCACATCACCGCTGAGAATAAGGAAGTGACCACAGCATCCCTGATGGCCAATCTGTGCTACGACCTCTTGCCTGAGTCCTCCCAGATCTCTCCAAGCGCCTGCGTTGGCGGTGGTGGCAGTCTAGTCAGGTTTCTGGGCGTGACCGAGGTGCGGTGGGCGTACCAGGCAAAGGTTGGGGTGCAGTATTTCGCGTCTAGGAAGGCAGCCCTGTTCGCGTACGCTTATGCAAGTAGGGTGCATCCGGAAAAGTTTTCCAACATACCTGTAGTACACCACATCAAGACAGAGTCACCTAAAGGATCCCAGGGTGCAGCAGGTAGCGGTGGGGGCGAGAGCAGCGCCCAGGCGGCCGGCGGTAAGCTGCCCGGTTTGCTATACCCGCAAGCGAGCTTGGGGCTGGACTATTTTGGGTTTGAGTGCGGTATCAGACTCGTACTTTAGAGTCTAGGTCGGCTCTATACCCCCGCGGTTAGGAGGCGGCGTCAGCTGTGATATCCGCATGGTTGAGGGTGACGCGCTTGAATAAATCGTTAAGGCACATCATTTAAATTGCAAAATATATTGCCAGCTCTCTTGACTTAATTCTTTTTTAGTATACCTTATGGGTGTGTGGGTTGCACACACTACCCTCTTCTGTGCGCAGATGGGGTGTTTTTGGGTCGGTTTGTTGGATTGTTTGTATGTCGATTCGCGGAAGAGCCTGTTGTAGCATCCTTGCATGTGGGGCGCTGGTGGCGGCTTCTGGCGCGGTGTGCACCGGCGCCAACGCGGGGACTAGGGGCTTTTACGCCACACTGGGCGGGGAGCTCGGTGTAGCCAACTTCGGCTTTCCCTCCGTAAAGACCCACGGAGTGCCGGGTGCAGTGTTGGGAGTCGATAAGGGTAGCGAGCAGCTCGTGCGGTTTGCAGAGCTTGGTCTCGCCGCGCCCACGCGTGACGGGTTTGGCGCGCATTACCTCCCTAAATATGAAAACAGCCTCGGTTTGTCGGGTGCCCTGGGCTACAGCTTCGACTCTTTTAGATTGCAGCTCAGCGCTTATAGCAGCAGTTTCAGTGTTGACGGCGGCAGCTATGCCGTGAGCGGCAACGCTGCCTGGTTTGCATTCCCAAGCGGCAAGGTCTCCTCTGATGGCGGGTCCACGGCCGAGTATCACATTGGGGAGGTTTCGGGGGTCGGCCTGAACTCCGTCGAGCTTAGCGCATGCTACTCCGGCGTTGGCGCGTTCGGCAGGCATTTTGGGCTTTATTCCTGCCTGGGCCTCGGGGTTTCGTCTGTAGATTATTGGGGGTCCCGTGGTAGCTTGGTGTTGTCGTGGAGCGGCAGAACCGGCGTCGAGTATAACTTGGGCCCGCGGCTCTCGCTGTTTGCTGAGGCGTACTACCTGGGTACGGATACTGAAGAACATGCTGGGGGTGGGCCAACGCTCTTGAGTACCACAAGTAGTGGCGTACCCTCTGTGGACGCGGACGTCCTTCCGGTGCTTAGTGTAGGTTACTTCGGAGGAATCGCCGGGGTGAGATGTGCATTTGGTGATGGTTTTTAGGTTTAGATGGGATTTTGTGGTCGGGTTTGTATATGAGTCGTAAAAGTCTGTTCGTGCTGCCTTGTCTTCTCTTTGTGGCGGTGTCCACCGCCGGGAACGGGGCGGCTCCCAATGTTGGTAGCGCCGCACCGGGCGTCGGGGCGGAGGGTGAGCTCTATGTAGCGGCTCAGTACAAGCCGGCACTGCCTGTGGTGCGGGAGTTCGCCGTGCGTGAAAACAGGCTTACCGCTCCAAGCAAGCTTTTTAGGCTCGCGCCCAGCACATCTGTTCTGACTGCCGAGCAGGCAACGGGTGCTACGCTCTTAGACTCTCCTCTGCTCAGGGCTCTGCGGGGTAGGAATAACTTTGAGCCTAGCTACACGCCATCATACGAGGTCAGTATGTGTGGGGTTTCAGGTGTGCTGGGCTACTCCAGAGCGGGCACCAGAGTGGAACTTGAGGTTTCTTTTGAGGATTTCAGGGTTAAGAAGTCCGGGAAGCCGGTGCTCAAAGGCGGGCACGAATATTTTGCCGCTGGGAGAACCAGCGACACTCAGCGGGTTGTTTTTGCAAATCGCGCAATCTCTGCTGGCTCAGCCGTAGTTAGCATCTGTCGCGATTTCCCTGCAGGCCCCTCTGGAGGAAGCGTTACCCCGTACACATGCCTGGGCGGCGGCGTGGAGTTCCTTGACATTCTTGGCATGGCGAACACACGCTTCGCATACCAGGCGAAAATGGGCGCAGCTTTAAACTTGCACCCTCGTGCCAGCATCTTCGCAGCAGGTTACTACCGGGGAACCCTGGAGCGGGCTATTAGGCCCCTTCCTGCCGTGGTCGTGATACCGGCTACTGCTGGGGAGGGGGAGAACTTGGGCCTGCCACCGTTCGAGGGTAACGCAGGAGTGCGGTACCTTGGCGTCGAAGCAGGCATAAGGGTGTTACTTTGAGGTAGCTTTATGTGGGGAGCGGCATGAGTTGCAGAGCATTTTCCTTGAAGGGACTGCTTGCCTTCACGCTGTTGCCAGGCTCTCTGGCCACAGCGGCGCGCCCGTCCTTGCTGAGGGTGGGTGGCGAAGCATCGGGGCAGCAGACCTCAGGTGGTGGCTTCCACGCTGCTGGAGGAGCTAGCGCCACTAGGGGTAGGTTAACCTCCGCCTCGGCTGTAAGTGCACCCCAAAGTTTCGGGGTCCTTGGCAGTACGGTGTGGGAGGATGGTTTCCTACCAAGCGTCTTTTCCCCAGCTCAGGAGTTGTTAAGTGCTGCACTGCAGCCAAGTCCAACACCTTCAAGCTGGGTTTTTGGACGTACAGCGATTAGTGGTGTACGTGGTTTTCTAGAGCGTACGGTTTTTTTGGTTTTTTAGGAGTTAGGTTTTATGAGTGCTGTAAGTAATAGGAAGCTTCCCCTAGGAGGCGTGTTGATGGCTCTGGTTGCAGCGGTTGCACCAATCCATTCTTTACTGGCTGCCCCTGCAGCTGGTGCTGGCGCAGGCGGCGAGGGTCTATTTTCAGGCGCCGGAGCCGGGAGTTTTTACATAGGACTGGACTACAGCCCAGCATTCGGCAGCATCAAGGACTTTAAAGTCCAAGAGGCTGGCGGCACTACTAGAGGTG
>NZ_AFMS01000007.1 GCF_000215485.1 Anaplasma marginale str. Florida | reverse complement strand
CGGTGTTCACTGAGGGCGCAGATGCAATCTCATCAATGGACACCACTGCCAGTGGTACTAGTAACACCATCAGCTTGCAGGGGATGGCGGGCAACATTAATAGCCTGACAAAAGATGAGAAGGCCATAGTTGCTGGGGCTTTTGCTAGAGCTGTTGAAGGTGCTGAGGTTATTGAGGTTAGAGCTATCGGGTCTACTTCTGTAATGCTCAATGCCTGGCATTACCACCTACACAGTTGAAGTGCTTGGTATCACAGACATAACAAAGCCACTATCTATACACTCCTGGCATCCCAGTCTAACTTGGTACCACACAGCATCTCCCGACCTCTAGCGCCTCATCTCGTACCTCCTGCCCTTGGCACTCAGCCCAACTTGGCACGACCACCACAGCTCTCTGCACCATCACTACCCAGCAGCACAGTCAAAGCTCTTTCCTCCCACATCACCTACACCTTTGGGCTGGTACCTGTATGCTGTGAACAGTCAAAATCCTTGGCCCCTTCAGTACTGACCCCAGC
>NZ_AFMS01000008.1 GCF_000215485.1 Anaplasma marginale str. Florida | reverse complement strand
TCCGAAGGAGGGAGGGTACTGAACCTGTGTGAACTGAAGCAAAAGAGCACGGAGGAGTTACTGGTAACAGCAGAGGAGTTGGGAGTAGTCAGCAACGGAAGGATGCTGAAGCAGGAGATAATTTTCCAGCTAATGAAGCGAGTTATCAGTGAAGGAGGCATAGCTATCGGAGGTGGAGTAGTAGAGACACTACCTGACGGGTTTGGGTTTTTAAGATCAGCCAAGGCTAACTATGCAGCAAGCAGTGATGATATCTACATATCTGCAGGCCAGATCAAGAAGTTCAATTTAAGAACAGGAGACATAGTAAGTGGCGAGATCAGAGCACCTGGGGAGAAGGAGAGATACTTCACACTGGTCAAGGCATATAGCATAAACTACACAGAGATAGGAAAGCTACAGAGGTACGTACACTTTGACGATCTGATTCCACTATACCCTGAGGAGAGGATTTTACTCGAATGCAAAGAGAGTTTTGGAGGGGAGAAGAAAGACATCAGCATGCGCGCAATAGACATCATAGCCCCACTGGGCAAAGGTCAGCGTGCACTGATTGTAGCACCACCTAGGGTGGGCAAGACGGTAATTTTGCAGCAGATTGCACACTCCATTGCCATGAATCACCCAAACATGGAGTTGATAGTCCTGCTCATAGGAGAACGGCCTGAGGAAGTTACAGACATGCTGAGGTCAGTAAAAGGAGAAGTAGTGAGCTCCACATTTGATGAGCCAGCATATAGGCACGTACAACTGGCTGAAATAGTAATTGAGCGGGCTAAGAGGATGGTAGAACACAAGAAGGAAGTTGTGATACTACTAGACTCAATCACCAGATTGGCCCGTGCGTACAATGAGGTCATGCCATCATCTGGTAAGGTACTAACTGGTGGGGTAGATTCCAACGCATTGCAAAGACCCAAGAGGTTCTTCGGAGCTGCAAGGAACATCGAGAATGGCGGGTCACTCACCATCATTGCAACAGCACTGATTGAAACTGGTTCAAAGATGGATGAAGTCATCTTTGAAGAATTCAAGGGTACAGGTAACTGTGAAATAATCCTAGACAGGAAAATCGCAGACAAGAGAATCTACCCTGCGATTGATATTTCTAAATCTGGGACTCGTAAGGAAGACATGCTGATAGAGAGTGCATTTTTGAAGAAGGTATGGCTACTCAGAAGGTTACTATCAGCAATGGGTCCAGTAGAAGCCATGGAGTTCCTGCGAGACAAGCTAAGCATCGCCAAGGACAACAATGACTTCTTTGAGATGATGAACAGCTAA
>NZ_AFMS01000009.1 GCF_000215485.1 Anaplasma marginale str. Florida | reverse complement strand
TAGGAACAGGGCCTAGAGGGCTCCACTGGCGCAAGCAGTTCAAGGCTAATGCGCAACAGTAGCAGATTGTGTCTTGTGTTTGTGCGGTATCACGCGATAATGCAATAGACCGCACTTACAGCGCAAGCAACAATAAACTACAGAAGGCTTGACTTCATCTGTAAGTGCTTATAGAAATCTACAGCACCGCTCCTGTGCAAGGCGTGGTGCGTGTGGTAGGGCCGTGTGCGTCGTGGGTGAGTTGCGCTTTATAATTTCTGCTATGATACTTCCACCCTAACCTTTTATATGCTAAACTGCTGCGTGTTTTTATGATTTATCAAAAGGATTACTATGAATTACAGAGAATTGTTTACAGGGGGCCTGTCAGCAGCCACAGTCTGCGCCTGCTCCCTACTTGTTAGTGGGGCCGTAGTGGCATCTCCCATGAGTCACGAAGTGGCTTCTGAAGGGGGAGTAATGGGAGGTAGCTTTTACGTGGGTGCGGCCTACAGCCCAGCATTTCCTTCTGTTACCTCGTTCGACATGCGTGAGTCAAGCAAAGAGACCTCATACGTTAGAGGCTATGACAAGAGCATTGCAACGATTGATGTGAGTGTGCCAGCAAACTTTTCCAAATCTGGCTACACTTTTGCCTTCTCTAAAAACTTAATCACGTCTTTCGACGGCGCTGTGGGATATTCTCTGGGAGGAGCCAGAGTGGAATTGGAAGCGAGCTACAGAAGGTTTGCTACTTTGGCGGACGGGCAGTACGCAAAAAGTGGTGCGGAATCTCTGGCAGCTATTACCCGCGACGCTAACATTACTGAGACCAATTACTTCGTAGTCAAAATTGATGAAATCACAAACACCTCAGTCATGTTAAATGGCTGCTATGACGTGCTGCACACAGATTTACCTGTGTCCCCGTATGTATGTGCCGGGATAGGCGCAAGCTTTGTTGACATCTCTAAGCAAGTAACCACAAAGCTGGCCTACAGGGGCAAGGTTGGGATTAGCTACCAGTTTACTCCGGAAATATCCTTGGTGGCAGGTGGGTTCTACCACGGGCTATTTGATGAGTCTTACAAGGACATTCCCGCACACAACAGTGTAAAGTTCTCTGGAGAAGCAAAAGCCTCAGTCAAAGCGCATATTGCTGACTACGGCTTTAACCTTGGAGCAAGATTCCTGTTCAGCTAATTGTGGGCTTTTCACATGTGGTAAAGATCTAAAAGTCTTTGCCACATGTTGCGTCACTTTGGTGTCTGGATGTTGCGCAACACTGGGTGCGGGCTGCCAATGGAGAAGTGGTAGTGCGTGGGGGTCCGCGCTGTGCCGAATGCTTTTTGGAATGCATGCCAGCCCCGGTTTGGGGCTGCAAATTCGGCTTAGCGTTTTGGGGTTTCGCGTAACACAACTGTAGGTTGTGGCCCAGTAGGTTGGCCGGTTCGGTTTTCAGCGCGAGGCACGCGGCAGACTTTCTGCCTAAGCTGGGCGAGCAACCTGTAGGGCCCCAAATTGGGTCAGCCTGGGATTTTTAGAGGTCGGCTGGTCATTACTCTATACGCAGTTTACCTTCGTAGGATTCAAAATCGTGCGGGTCCACGCTTGCAGTGTCGCTGCAACAACTGCACAAACTGTTTGCGGAAAGTTCGTACGAGGTAAAGCGGTTACTGCGGAGGTCCACCCTGTATAATTTACCTACGCTTGACTGGTGACTACCAACTACGTACTTAATAACCTCGGCAGCAGCCATACTCCCGACCACCCCCACAGTAGGGCTCGCAACTCCGGCATTGGCACAATTTAGCTTGGTGCTTACTTGCTTCCCTTCAAAAAAACACCTGTAGCATGGCCTCCCCCCGGGTGGTATTACCATTACTTCGCCAGTGAAACCTATAGCGGCACAGTGTACCAGGGTTTTGTGCGTTGCAACACATGCGTCGTTCAAAAACATTTTCACTGCGAGTCTATCCACACAATCTACAACGATTTCCACATCAGATAGTATGGTCTCAAAGTTTTTTGGACCGATCGCGCAGTCTATTTCACGCACTTCGACATCACTATTCAGGTGTTTTATAAACTCGGCCGCAGCGCGCACTTTTCTACGCCCCACATCCTGTTCCCTGTAAATAGTTTGTCGGTTCAGATTTGAAATCCTGACGGTATCATCGTCACACACGACAAGCCGCCCCACGCCGCTGGCCGCCAAGAGCGGTATCACTGCGCTACCAAGACCCCCACAACCTGCAATTAGAATCTTGCTCTGTCTCAACTTATTGTGGCCGCGGTGCCCTATCTCGGGTACCAACACCTGCCTTGCGTATCTACATCGAAAGTCACTGCGTGACGCGCACATAATAACAGATCAGCCAAAAAAACAATGCGTGCACTAGCTTAATGCCCTACTACCAGGTTTAGAGACTGGTATACTCTTCAGCTCATCAGGTATATCATCCGCCGCATAGTTTCGTATATCCATTTCCAACAGACTTACCACTGGAAACGGCGTGTTTACGCAGCTACCACGACTTATGATGCTCAGCTCAGCCATGACTTTCCCCCCAAGGGCCGTTACAGCGTCAAATACCTCCAAGGATGACCCGCCGGTGGTAATGACATCTTCCACTATCAACACTCGGCTGTTAGCATTTATGCAAAACCCTCTGCGCAACTCGAAATTGCCCTGCACGCGCTCGAAAAAGACGAAATTCACTCCGAGCTGCCTGGCAATTTCATAACCAAACACTATTGCCCCCATGGCGGGGGAGGCCACAACATCAATCTTCAGGTCACCCAGCACATCGTTGCTTCGTCTCAAAAGCGCTGCACACAGGGTCTCGCACACAGAGGGCGCTTCTTGAAGCTTGGCACACTGAATGTACGTATCACTGTGCAACCCAGAAGACAGAACGAAATGGCCTTTTAGGATTGCAGACCTCTCCACCAGCATGTTGAGCACATCATCACTTGTATATATGCCCCTTTCTTTCACCGCCCAACCTCACAATACCAGTGCACCCCCGCACGGCGTTTGAGTGTGCGATACCAGGGGCAAAAATCCGCAATCAAGCACCGCGCGCCCGGCACTAGAAAACCTCCTCCTCCAACACATCGGTACGCTCATCTACAGCGAACAGATCGCTACTGTGCATACTCTCCGCAAGGCATGCTCTGATTTTCTGCTCTAACTCATTCGCGATATCTGGGTTGCTTTTCAAATAACCCTTGGCATTCTCCCTACCTTGTCCCAACTTTACCGCGCCGTAGGAATAGTGCGCACCAGACTTCTCGACAAAACCGAACTTGACACCCATGTCGACTATCTCACCCAGCTTCGATATGCCTTCATTGTACACGATGTCAAACTCCGCCTGCTTGAACGGGGGTGCAACCTTGTTTTTGACGACCTTTACTCTCGTCTGGTTCCCTATCACGTTGTCTTTGTCTTTAATCGCGCTTACTTTGCGAATGTCAAGCCGTATTGACGTGTAGAACTTGAGCGCACTACCACCCGTTGTCACTTCCGGGTTGCCGTAAATCACACCTATCTTTATGCGTATCTGGTTGATAAACACCAATATACAGTTAGCCTTGGAGACCACCGAGGTCAGCTTGCGAAGCGCGTGGCTCAGCAACCTAGCCTGCAACCCCATGTGCTGGTCACCCATGTCACCCTCTATTTCCGCCCTGGGAGTGAGCGCAGCGACGGAATCCACTACTATCACATCTATGGCACCGGAGCACACTAAGTATTCAACAATGTGCAAAGCCTGCTCGCCGGTGTCGGGCTGTGAGACTATCAAATCCCCCACATTTACGCCCAGCTTTCTGGCGTACACGGTGTCCAACGCATGTTCGGCATCAATAAAAGCACAGTTACCGCCCTGCTTTTGGGCCTCTGCGATGACGTGCAGCGCAAGTGTAGTCTTCCCGGAGCTCTCAGGACCAAAAATCTCTACTATCCTACCTTTCGGCAACCCTCCAATACCCAACGCCGCATCCAGAGCTATAGAACCTGTAGACACGCTATCCATCTTCTCGGCAGGATGCTGCTTCAACTTCATAATGGCACCCCGCCCAAACGCCCTTTCTATCTGGCTTATGGCCGCATCCAACGCCTTCTGCTTCTCAGATTCAACATCTTTCTTACTGCCTGACATGGACACCCCATCAACAGAAAAAACAACCTTTGTAGTACGTCACGACTTAACCGCATACGCTCACATCTGTCAAGAATTTTACACTCCGTTTTCCGGGGAGAAATCCTGTAAATCACCCCTACCACCGCACATTACCCAAATTTACAATACAGATAAGCCAATGTCCTCTCATCCCCACTCTACCCACTCACACTCCTAACTTACTCCAAGGCTCCTGTCTCCCAACCTCTCGTACCTCAACACACTTGAAGTTCTTGGCACCACCCAAGCCCGCCACAGCTCCCTGCACCATTAACACACTTTAAGTTCTTGGTGCCACCTACATAACCCAACTTCTGGTACCTCCTCCTGCCCTTGGCACTCAGCCCAACCACACAAGCCTATGACCACACTTCCAACTCGTATCGGTTACTTGACTTCCTTCTTATAATTTGCACAGTCGAAACTCTTGGCATCGCCTTCAGTACTGACCCCAGCAGCAAATTTAGCCATGAGCTTACCAGC
>NZ_AFMS01000010.1 GCF_000215485.1 Anaplasma marginale str. Florida | reverse complement strand
CCCAAAGTAACCGATAGAAGATTAGGTGCTGCTGGGTAGTGATGGTGCAGAGGTGGTGGTCGTGCCAAGTTGGGCTGAGATGCCGGTAGGCAGTGATGGTGCAGAGGTGGTAGCAGATTGGGCTGGGTTGCCCCTAAATATTAAGTTATAGTTGCCATCTGCAGGGCCCCACAATGAAGGGAGATTTACTTTCGTCCACTGTTACTGTACAATGTCCCGGTGGTGGTTATGCCATGAAAAGCTTAGCGGGCGTCCCCGCTGCGTTGTGTGTTGTTTGTGGTTGTGTGTCATGCCTAGTTTTACAGGTGTATTGTTTCTTGCCGTTTTTGGAATAGTCCTGTACGTCCTGTTGACCTACGCGGTCAATCAGTTTACTGCTTGGATTGGAAAACGGAACAGGGATTTAAGAGAGAAATCCAGTGCACCTTGGGGGAGTGCCAGCGCAGTCCTCAAGAGAACCAGTAGTACTAAGCCGCCTCAGCGGCAGTTTTCGCCATATATGAAGCACGGTGCTACCGCTGTGCTCCCGAAGAGCGTCATCGGGGTGGAGGCTGTATCCCAAGTTTTTGTGTCATCCAACAGGGGAAGGGGCAGGTAGGCTGCACCTGAACATTACAGCGGGTTGTTCGGGTGAAATAATAAGTCCGCCGCTATTTGCTCAGAAATTGAAGTGAGCGGTAGCGGATAGGCCCCGGCTATGAACCCAAAAAATGCCATAATCCAAATGCAGAGAGTCATAGCCCTTGGCGTCTTCAGGGCTATGTCGTTAGCACAGCTCTCCACCATTCGGGAAGAGAAATACAGATGCTCCACCACGCGCCATGTGTATATCACGGAGCATACAGAGCCAACCGACAAAACCACCAGTCCGGTGAAGGCGCGTGCATCCATAAACGAACTGAGCATGTGCCATTTCGCCACAAACCCTATAGTGGGCGGCATGCCGACCAAGCTGAGCGCCAACAGGACAAAAGCAGAGGTTACATGCGGCAAGGCCTTGCTTAGGCTTAAGTACTTACTGCTGACTTTGCGTTTGTTAAAGTGATACGCTATACCCCCAGAAACCATGAACAGTGCAGACTTTACGATACTGTGATTGACCATATAAGCCACAGCGGCGGCAAGCCCAGAGTATGTGTTTATGCAAACTGCGAGAATGATGCAGCCAATATTAGAGGCGCTCGAGTATGCAAGCACATCCCGCATATCTCTGCTCAGCGCCGCAATCACAGAAGTGAGTACCGTAGCAATTGCGGCCAAGGTTAACAGAGCGGTGCCGAAAGGCAGCTCAGTGAACACTAGTCTGGTACCGAAGACGTTGTGCACTACCCTTATTATTAGGTACACCATAACTTTCGTAGCCGTGCCAGATAAAAATACGGTAACAAATGCAGGTGAGGCTGAATAAGCCTTTATCATCCAGCCGTGAAACGGGAACAGCGCAGCTTTTACGATCAAACCCAGCATTACACACAAAACCCCCGCCTGCACGGCCCTGTTTACCGGGATCTCTTGCAATATCGCAAACATGTCCCCCATATTCAGTGTGCCGGTGGCGGCATATAGAAACCCGATGCCTATCAGGTAAAAAGTTGCACCCACCGTGCCCATGATTAAATACTCAAATGCAGAGGAAACTGCGCGCTTGTCATCACCCACAGCGACCAAAACGTAAGAGGATATGGATGCCACTTCCAAGAATACGTAAACATTGAACACGTCATGCGAGACTAGTATCCCAAGCATGCCCCCAAACGCCAGCAGGAACGCGGCATAAAACCTGGGGACCACGTTTGCAGAAAGTTCCCTGCGGCTGGGATATACGCCATAGATCACACTCATGATGCCGATAAACCCAACCAGGAGCAGCATGGTCGCGCTTAGCAAGTCGACTCGCAGCTCTATCCCATAAGGAGGGCCCCATCCGCCCACTTGGTACACAACTGGGCCACTACTACTAATCTGAACGAACAGCGCTAGGGCTGTAAAGAAGGACAAAGCAACCGCTCCGCAGGATATAGCTTGCGCCCATGCAACTCTGTTGCGCAGCAAAGAGCACACAACGGCCGACAGTAGCGGCACAATCACCTGCAAAATAACCAGATGCTCCTTTAAGGCGCCAATCACGCGATTTCCCTTTCATCCAAAGGCACCTTGCATCCTTATACCAAAAGCGTAACATTTACAATACATACTTTGAAAAACCGCATGGCGGCGATAATTACAACCTACGGTATTGCCTACCCAGACCACCACAGCATTGCAAGCGTCTGCAAGCAAGGCCCTATGGAACTCTGCTTTCTCGCAGCGCGTAATTCAGCCAGGTTTATAGCAAATTTACCGGGCCTATCTGTTGCTCCTCACGATTTCGTACAGGCTATCTATATCAAACGTGGGGTTTGGCTGCCATACATACCCTTGTAGGTGCATATCCATATGCACGGGGGACTCGCTCTCTGGAGGGATGAAGAAGAATCTGAACAGCGCAATGACAGCGAGTTGTGGGACCGAAAGGTTGACAGATGCGGAGCCAGCTGCGTTACCTATTTTAAATTGCAGAGATGAAGCGAGAGAACCTTGATCTATCTGGGATTCCCCATCCAGCGTCTCAAAGAGTGTGCTGCCTCTGTAAAGATGTACGCGCGCAAGGGATGCGACCTCAGATTTGCTCTCAGCTGCGAACAAATCCTCAATAAACCCGTTTAAGTCTACACCACCAATGTCCAGCCCCCTAGCCGCGAATTTTATCTTGCCCTTTAGGGCATTGGCAAGTTCGAGCATGCTCCTTCCTTGCGTTTGAATGCTGCCACTTACGCTAACGTGCCCGCTCACCTTCGAAGTTTGTGACGAGTTTGTTTGCTGTTCTACATCCCCGATCGAGACGTCCGATGCAGAAACGACCAGGGACAAGGAAGAGACCTCTCCCATACCGATATTACCGCTTATATCCACTGTGCCGCTCTTCCCCTGGGCAAAGTGTAGCTTGTCCATGGACATAACGCCCTCTTTCAGGGTGGAAAGCCATGTAAAATTCGATAGCATCCGGCCGCCGAAAAACAATTCCTTAACGTGTACCTCAATGCTGCCATCTAAGCCCTCAAAGCTGGCAAGATCTATGGGTCTACTTGACCACAAAAACTTCTCCGATTTCTCCCCCCGGGGAGAGCTGCTTGCGGTATCAGCATGCACATCTGCCCCGGTGCGCTCCACAAACTTGGGAAGCCGCAAGAAAGCATCGCTGTACCTAGCGCTTTTGAGGCTCACAAATACCTTCGGGCGCATACCACGGCTGCTGAGAGCAACGCTTGCACGTCCTTCCAAGTCAGACGGACTGTCGTGTTCATCAACCGCACGCATGCTGATCTTCTCGACGCTCACTTTGTGCTGCGATAGGTCTGCCAGGAAGCTCAGCTCCTTGACAAACCCAGAGTTCACCGCAAAATTCTGCAGCCTAACCGCAAGCTTGACCGGACAACTGACACTTCTCAGCCACGTGAAGTTCATGACGTCGCGCTTGACGTCGAAGTCTTCATCAAAGCTGTAGCCACCAACACTAAAGTTGCTCATGGTCACATCACCTATGACCTCACCCCCCCGTTTACCGTATTTGTACTTTACATTCCCGTATGCGTGGGCACCACCTGCGTACATTCTTGCGCCCAACAGAGAGAAAATACGAGGGGCCACATACAGGCTACCCGTGAGAGCAAACTTCTTACCCTGTGCCCTGTGCGCATCTGCACGTAGCGGCAGTAACCAGGATACGATTGTGTCGGCATCGTCCCCCTGAGCGCTAAGAGTGCCGACAAACCGGGGCACTATGCTGCCCGCATCTTCTGAAGTTACCCCACTAACGCTCAGACGGTTGTTTTTACCCGGCAGATCGAGCAACAATCGATCAACTGCGATCCTGCCCTGCCTGACCGAAACTGCAGCCACAAGATTTCTCGATACGCCGCCTCTGTAGTTTATCTCTCTCACATCCAGCCCGACTGTAGCATCCAACCACGATGGCACGACGGAGAAGCGTTCCGCGCTGCTTTGGAAATCTGCATAATAAGCATCCTGCTCGGTGCCTAGACCTTCGGGGAACAGGGCGTCTAGATCAATGGAGGAGAAATTCAGGGACGTTGTACAGAAAGGCGCATAAGTGCACGCCAATTCCAGGGTTCCGGAAATGCTTTTGCTCTGCATGGTAAGGTCTTTCACTTCGAATCCGCTGCCCTTCGCAGCCTTGATTCCTGCAGACAGTACCATCTCCTCAGCGGAGGCAACAGAGCCTAGGAGCCTGTAATTTGTAACTACTGCCACGGTTTGTGCCAACTCAGAAAGGTTTTCAGTTTTGACCTCAAACCTGGCGCCAAAGTCATCAAACAAGCCCTGACCGGCACCATTGCCACTTAGTACCATGCTTGTATTAGGGGAGTGCAGCTCTACCTTGACTGTGCTACCAGCCGCACTGCGTTCTAACTTTGAAGAGAGGAGGTATTTAGTACCACCTATCTTGAGCACAGCATCACCGAACAGCGCGCTGCCGCTTGATTTTATCGTTGCACTCTTCACGTGCACTGTATTGTATGCAGATGCGGAAGCGCCAACGACCCCACCTGTCACGACTGCTGAATCAAAAATCCGCACATGACCGAGACCGCTCTTGGTCTGCGAGCCCACCATGCCGACCAGGCCCCCAACGCTGGTACGCAGCCCGTACAGGCTAATTGTGCGCACTTTCGGTTCACCCATAAGTATCGACAACGGGTCAACGCTGAGTTCCATGCGATCGATCGAGAGTGTACCAGCGCAACCCGCGGCGTCCTCACTGCACTCCACGTAGAGGTTGCGAACCGTAAGTTTTGGAAGCAGCAGACTGCCCTCAATATTCCCTATGGCCTTAACTACCGCGCCACTACTGCCTGTGGCCGCACCCAACTGTTTAAAAACATACTCGCCATAGTGGGCGTTCCAATCCACCAGGTAGGGTACAAACGCCAGCGCTGCAAATACAACTAGCACACAACAACATAAGCGCCCCAAAAACTTCATCGGTATACCGAAAGCATCACCCACTTATATTCACCAAACAGCTTAAGAATATATAAAGGTCCCAGTAAAAGCTCCCCACTCATTTTGGGACGCATCTGACGCAGCACTACGCCAGAACGCATAATGCCCCACGCGCCACCAGGGCCATGACAGCGCGTAGAGCCATGCAGTTTAGCCCGTTGCAACCGGAAAACCGGCTAGATGGGGTGCGAAAGCGTGGCGAGGACTGCAAGGTTGAGAATCTCCGACACCGAAGCGGTCATCTGAACGATCTGCACCGGCTTCTCCATGCCCATGAGAATTGGCCCAACAACGGTCGTCCCGCCAACTTCTCGCAACAACTTAGAAGATATGCTCGCGCTGTATAGGCTGGGCATTATCAGAACATTTGCAGGTTTGCTCAACCTACAAAAGGGGTACATAGACAGCGATTCGGGCTTCAGCGCAACATCTACCGACATTTCACCATCATACTCAAAATCTACGTTACAGCTTGCAACAATGTCCATACACTGCCGCACCCGATCAGATTCCTTTTGAGAGTGACTTCCAAAATTTGCGAATGAGACAAAAGCAACCCTGGGTTCATGCCCCATACTCCGCGCGGCCGCGGCAGATTTAATTGCTATATCGGCCAGTTGTTGCGCGGTGGGAAGTTCGTTTATGGCTGTATCAGCAATGAATAGCGTGCGCTCCTCCATGACCACAACTGACAGGCCAAATACCTCCCCTCGCGCGTCGATTACCTTGCGAATGTCTGAGAGTGACTCGCTGTATCCTCGAGTTATACCCGTGACTAAAGTATCCCCATCGCCACATGCGAGCATACATGCGGCAAAAACGTTTCTGTCCGTCTTGACGTCCCTGACGCAGCTGCGGTGCAAGCGCCCCATACGCTGAAGTTTACTGTACAGGTAGTCTATGTATACGTCATTGCGAGAGGAAATCGCAGCGTTTGCGATGGTAATACCCTCGAGGGAATCTACCCCTATCAGGTCAAGGCTTTCTTTGATCTTATCAACCCTGCCTACAAGTATTGGCGTGCCATAACCTTGCCCGTACCACTGCAGCGCGGCTTTAATTACCCGCACCTCTTCGCCTTCAGGGAAGATCACGCGCTTTGGAGAGCTCTTTACTGAGCCATACATGAGGTTCAAAATGTTAGAGGTGGGTGAAATCCTGGAGTTCAATTCCAGAGCGTAGCGGTCCCAATCGTCAATTTTTTTTCTTGCAACTCCGGAGTTTATGGCGGCCTTCGCAACTGCGGGAGAGACCACGGACAGCAATCTGGGGTCAAACGGAGTTGGAATTATGTATTCCTTGCCATAGCCCATTCCGCGCCCGCCATAGGCCTCCAAAACCTCATCACTGACCACTTCTCTTGCCAACATAGCCAAAGCCTCAGCCGCAGCTAGTTTCATTTCATTGTTTACAGACTTTGCCCGCACATCTAAAGCCCCGCGGAATATGTAGGGAAAGCCCATTACGTTGTTGATTTGGTTGCTGTAATCTGAGCGGCCAGTGGCTATTATGGCATCTGGGCGCACCTCCCGCGCAAACTCTGGGTTTACTTCCGGATATGGGTTTGCCAACGCAAAAATCACTGGGTCTTTGTTCATGGAGAGCAGCATTTCCTTGCTCAAAACGTCGCGCACAGACAGTCCGATAAAGATATCCGCCCCCTTCATGGCGTCTTTCAAATCTCTCTCTTTAGTCTCGATCGCGTGCTTGAGCTTCCACTCGTTCATCCCGAGCTGCCGCCCTTTGTATATCACCCCATTTTGGTCACACAGCACTATGTTATCGTTGGGGATGCCCACAAACTTTAGCATTTCTACGCACGCTATACCCGCGGCACCCGCACCATTTACGACTATCTTAACACTCTTGAGATTTCTCCCAGTGATGTCCAGCGCGTTTATGATTCCGGCGAGTGTTATAATGGCAGTGCCATGCTGGTCATCATGGAATACGGGAATATCCATCAGCTCGCCAAGGCGCCTCTCGATGATGAAGCACTCAGGAGCGCGTATATCCTCCAAATTTATGCCGCCCCAACTGAGGCCCAGATGCTTCACGGCATTTATGAACTCTTCTACGTCTTCTGTGTCGACTTCTATATCAACGGCGTCAATATCAGCAAACCGCTTGAACAAAACTGCCTTACCTTCCATAACTGGCTTGGATGCAAGAGGGCCTATGTTGCCCAACCCCAAAACTGCGGTACCGTTGGAGATCACAGCAACATAGTTACCCCTGGCGGTGTAGTCATACACCGTGTCAGGATCGGAGGCGATTCTCAGGCATGGCACGGCGACGCCTGGGGAATAAGCCAGCGAAAGGTCACCCTGCGTCATAAGTGGTTTAGTAGGCAACAAGGAAACCTTACCCGGCCTCCTTTTGCAGTGAAATTCGAGCGCCTCCCTATCTCTTTCTGAAAAATCACCCATAAAATCGCTCGTTAACCATTAAACGGATAGGGTATACACCTCGCTACTCCCACTAGCAACTTTTAAATCAGCCGCCTACCCACGCGCCAGCAGCCGTTCATAACCGTGGCAGTATGTGAAAATAGTTTAAATGCGGAATGTGCGTACTTAGCACGAATTTTCAGGCTGCATGCCTTCGCGCAAACGTTAACTAGACTACGCTTCCTGTGGCAGTTGATACAGCGGCTACAATGAGTATACTGGCTACCTGCATGGCTCTTCCGGTTTTTCATGACTACGGTGCTAGAAATCCTCGACGTCAGCAAGTGCTACGGGAGGCGCAATCGCGTATGTGTTCTGTCAAACATAAACCTAAAAATACAACGCGGGGAGTTCGCGGCTCTGATTGGAAGTTCCGGTTCCGGTAAAAGCACCCTACTACACATAGCAAGCCTGCTTGAGGTACCAACCTCCGGGACTGTGGTGCTCAACGGGACGGTGTGTGCCCCGGCAAGTGACAAGACAAGAACCATGATGCGTAGAAAGCACATGGGGTTTGTGTATCAGTTCCACCATTTGCTGCAGGAGTTTTCAGTGCTAGAAAACGTAATGCTGCCCCAAAGAATCCTGGGCCACGGCGCGAGCACCGCGGAAAGTGTTGCGGCTGCAATACTAGAAGAAATGGGGCTGCAAGACAAGGCCGGATGCCGAATTTCAGAGCTGTCTGGTGGTGAAAGGCAGAGGGTTGCGGTAGCAAGGGGAATCGTGAATTCCCCCACCATAATACTTGCAGATGAACCCACAGGCAGCCTAGATCCGCAAATGTCCAAAGCAGTATTTTCTGTACTGCACAAACACGTCAAAGCGAAAAACCTTGCCGGGCTCGTCGCAACCCATGATCGCACTCTAGCCAAGCAAACCGACCGTGTCCTCTCCCTAAGCGGGGGAATGCTAACCGAGTTATAGAAATGCAAAGTCTCCCGCCACCCGGCCGCACGTACGGCAGAATACCCAGATAGTAACACACGGCGCAATGCTGCACGGATGATCTACCAACACATTAATGAGTGCTGCGGCAAACTGCCGCGCGGGAAAGGTGGTACGCTACCCTGCGCTGATGTAAAAACGGACAACTACTTATGGCCTACGCAAGGCGGCAAGCGCTACTTAGGAGGGCTTTTTGCAAATGGGTGAAACGTTTGCAGAGCTTCCTTGAGCCTGTCATTCGCGACATAAGTGTAGATTTGGGTTGTGGACAAGCTTGCGTGCCCCAGCATCTTTTGAATGAAGACTACGTTGGACCCATTATTTAGCAAATGTGTAGCGAACGAGTGCCTGAGCTTGTGTGGCGATATCCGCTTTGGGTCAACCCCCGCAACAATTGCCAGTGCTTTTAGCAACTGTCCAACTCTTTGTCTACTAATGCATTGGTCAAACTTTGCGCCGGGAAATAGCCACCTAGATTCCGATTTCTGCCCTACGATAAAGTGGTCCCTCACCGCTAGGTATGCGACTATGCTGGCGATTGCAACCTCATTCAGCAAAATGAGGCGCTCCCTACCTGCCTTCCCTTTGATGACCAAATGTCCCACATCTGAGCGCTGCTCTTTTAGCATTGACTCTATATCGTAGAAGCCCAAATTTATGAGCTCTGAAATCCTCACACCTGAAGAGTATAGTATGTTAACTATGGCTGCGGTCCTCCTCCCTTCCACAGACAAATCAGACCCGGCTGCACAAAGCAACTTGTCCACTTCGTCCACAGTCAACACCTTAGGCAGGGGGCGGCCAAGTTTACAGGAGTCCAAATTAGCTGCAGGGTCTCCATCGATTATTCGGTCACCATACAAAAAGCCGTACAGCCCCCTGATCGCAGAGATCCTCCTGGCCACAGTCGCGGGGCTATAGCCTCTGCTGTTGAGGCTCCTAACATATGCGCGCAGGTCTGCAGCGCTGGCGTCTACCATTCTGAGGTTGCGCCTGCCCAAAAACTCAGCCAAGTTTTCCAGGTCAGACCTGTAACTACTGCTAGTGTTTGGAGAAACACATCTACCCGACAACAGAGACTCAAGAAACGCGTCTAGGTGGCGCTCGTCACTCATGCAGCTCCAGCACTATCTCCCTGCGCTCTTCTGCGGATAACATGCGCGCGCCTTCGCGCATTCTGTAGTAGTGCAGTAACCACAGCACAAACCCACCCACTAACACCAGGACGAGTTTGCGTCTCCTATTCAGCTTTATCTTCATCTGGCTCCGACAAACCGCATACACGGATGTTAAGTTTAAAAACCCCAATGTCAACTGTATCAACTGTATCGACGGTATCAACTGACAAGAGACTGGCAACCCCGGCATGCGCGCAACACAATTAACCTAGTGTACACGTATTAAGTCTCGGCATCCGAGCATAACTCAGCGCATAGCGAGCTGCATGGGTTTTGCAAAATATGCTGCGTACGGACGCCGCAATCATGGCGCACCATGGAACAATTTCTTGACTAAAGTGCACAAATGGTATAGCCTCCGCAGGTGTCGTTTGTCTCTTGCCTTATGTTTTTGACAGCCGCGCAGGTGTTCCTGGCGTTTCTGCTGGTTCTGCTGGTGTTACTGCAGTCTCCTGAGTCTGATACCCTGGGGGGGTTTGGTGGCCCTCAGTGTAACCTTGGCTCAATGTTTGGTAAGAGTTCCTCCTCTAGTTTTATAGCCAAGCTTACTGCGGTCGTGGCTGCTGCCTTCATAGTCAACACCATATTACTTGTGGGCACTAACGCAAGACGTGTTCGAGAGGTTTCTGTTGTTAGTAAGACTGAGGCAGTATCTGGGCAGGAGTCCAACGGCAGTGAGGTCCCTTTTGAGTGAGCTTAGGAGTTTATGTCAATAGGGGACGTGTGTAGCGCGCGCTTCATATTCGTCACGGGCGGGGTTGTATCCTCGCTGGGGAAAGGGCTAGCTGCAGCTTCTATAGGTGCGCTACTTCAGGCCCGTGGTTTTCGGGTGCGCCTTAGAAAGCTTGATCCGTATCTAAATGTAGATCCGGGTACTATGAGCCCTGCACAACATGGGGAGGTGTTTGTCACCGATGACGGCGGCGAGACCGATCTAGATCTGGGAAACTACGAGCGGTTTACGGGGGTCAACACCACAAAGGAAGACAACATAACCGCTGGGAGGATATATCAGCAGTTGCTTGCCAAGGAAAGGCGTGGAGACTATTTGGGCCACACTGTGCAGGTGATCCCGCACGTAACGGACCTTATAATCTCTTTCATCCTGAGTAATGACGATGGGGCTGACTTCATAATTTGTGAAATAGGCGGTACCGTTGGTGACATCGAAAGTCAGCCGTTTCTCGAATCTATACGCCAGGTGAGCTACAGGCTGAGTAAAAACTTCACAATTTTTGTACACCTCACCCTGGTACCCTGCGTAGGTTCTGCTGGGGAGTTGAAAACTAAGCCCACGCAACACTCGGTTAAGGAGTTGAGCTCTTTGGGAATACAGCCAGACATAATACTATACCGCAGTGCGGAGCCGCTGCCACAATACCAGAGCGCGAAAATAGCAAACTTCTGTAACGTTTCTGCAGATAACGTAATCCCCGCGCTCGACGTAGAAAGCATGTACAAGTTACCAGTTATGTATCATGCGCATAAGCTTGATACACAAATACTCAGCCACTTTGGGATGGGCGCTCCAGAACCTGACCTAACCAAGTGGGCAAATGTACTCACGATGGTCAACAACGCACGGAATGTGGTTACTATAGCAATTATAGGCAAGTACACAAAATTCCTAGACGCCTACACGTCACTCACAGAAGCGCTGGACCATGCGGGTATGCATAGTGGAATCAAAATACAAGTAAAGTGGGTGGATTCCCGTCTACCGGTAAGGGAGTCTGACTTGCATGATGTGGACGGGGTGCTCATCCCTGGCGGGTTTGGTGATGATGGAGTGGATGGAAAAGTCCTAGCAATAGGTTACGCGCGCGCCAATGGCATCCCCATGTTAGGAATATGTATGGGAATGCAGCTTGCCGCCATAGAATTTGCGCTTAATGTTGCGAAGCTTGAAGATGCAAACTCCACAGAATTTAATCAGGCCTGCAAAAACCCGATTGTTGTCGAGTTGCCATGGCTGCAAAAGGGCGAAGGAGAATATCTTTTGGGCGGTAGTATGAGGTTAGGATCGTGCACATACCGTCTGAGCGCAGATTCTAGAGTTGCGTCTGTGTACGGCAGTACGGTAATCAACGAACGATGCCGACATCGTTACTGCATCAACCCCCAGTACAAAAATGTCCTGGAGGAGCACGGGTTATCCTTCACCGGCATGTCAGACTCGCACGGGTTGGTGGAGGTACTGGAATTGCAGTCACACCCGTGGTTCATAGGCGTGCAATTCCACCCAGAGTTTAAATCCAGTCCGTTTGCGCCGCACCCATTGTTTACATCTTTTGTGCAAAATGTGCTGCAGATAAAGCAGCGCGGGTTTATGCATAAATCGGTGTCGGCTGCTGCCATACTTGTTCCCGGCAGTAGCGTCGTGTCATAGCGTAGTGCCGCAGCAAGAATTTTCGTCAAAATATAGTGGCTCGGGGCATGGAATTCCCAATTTTGGCTTTTGATGCTATGTTTCTGGTGTTGCGCCAACATAAAGATGCTGGCACTTGGTTGCGCCTTCACTTTGCAGCATTCATCAAGATCTGTTACTAAACGCGCCGAGGTTCATGACTCGCGGCATTGCTTATAACTTGGAGAAGTTATCACAAAGCCCATACATGCCGAGCATGCCCTGCGGCCACGCGCGACCAGTGCGCATCACTATGCCTCAACGGGCACGGCAGTGTTGCTGTGTTCATTGGCAAACAAAACTTGAAAGATATCCACGGTGTCCTCCATAAACGTTAGGGTTTTTACCCTGGAGAAGTGGCAGTGTCCGGACGGAAGCTCATTGAGATTCAATATAGATTCAACGCCCTGCTCTCCGCACACTCTGTTTGCTCTGCACCAAATGAACTGATCCACCAACCCCCTTTTAAGAAGCTCAGTAACCAGCACACCTCCACCCTCAACAAACAACCTGGTTATTCCCAATTCCTCTGCAAGCGCATTCATGGTGCCTGCAAGGAAGTCACCCCTTTCACATATCCTGAGGTATCTCACAGCGTGCAGTGCTTTATGGTCGTCGTTATCTGTAGCAATATATGTTGGCACCACATCAGATGTAGCAACAACCTTATGATGTGAACATAACTTGCCAGAGCGGTCTATTACTATCCTGATCGGAGAGTGCTCTTCCAAGCCTGGAAGCCTGCAATCTAGCATGGGATCATCAGCGACCACAGTATTGCTACCCACCATGATTCCATCATGCATGGCTCTTTGTTTGTGTACCCACTTCCTCGTCAGCTCGTTGGTAATCCACCGATCACTGCCATTCGGCAGAGAAATTTTGCCGTCAAGTGTGGTTGCCAGCTTTACCGTAATGAACGGCCTCCTTTTGGTCTTACTGTAGAAGAATCCCACATTAAGTTCCTCAGCCTGTTGCTGCAGCACCCCAAGTTTGACTTCCACACCAGAATCTGCAAGAGATCTAGCCCCCTTGCCGGACACCCGCTTGTCGGGGTCGAGCGCGGCTATAACCACCCTGCGCACCCCTGCACTGATGAGCGCGGCAGTGCACGGCCCAGTTTGCCCGTGGTGGCAACACGGCTCTAGCGTAACGTATACAGTAGACCCAGCTGCCGCTTCCCCGGCCTGTTTGAGTGCCACAACCTCAGCGTGGGGCCGACCTCCCATGGCTGTCCATCCCCTACCCACAATACTGCCGGCGCTGTTGGTCACAACACACCCTACAGTTGGGTTTGGATATGTATTGCCTAACCCCCTATGCGCAAGTCTGAGCGCGATGGACATGAATCTCTCGTCGTCGAACATTGGGTGTTGCTTTTACTCTTGAAATGTACACACAAAATTACTATATACTCCTAAGGTTCGTGTGTAAAAGTTTTTGAGCTATGGCTGAAGAGAGACGCGTTGATCCCGAACAGCAGGGGGGCGCCACACCGGCCGGGCCGGGTGCTGGAGCACCACAAAAGGGCGGACCCGACCCTACTGCGGGAAGGAAGCAAGGCCCCGCGGGGAAGTTTGCAGCTGGTGTGGGTGGCAAGGCGCAGCACAGGGTGGCTGCTGATTCTTTAGAGCTAGAAAAGCTCCGGGCCGAAGTTGAGCATTTGCGCAATCAGCTACGCCTAGCCGTTGCGGATAGCAAAAACCTTAGGCGCTTGGTTCAAAAAGAGGTAGAAGAGGCAAAAACACTTTCCATTTCTGACTTCGTGCGTGACTTAATCGCCTCGTGTGACAATTTAGAAGCGTCCTTGAAAAACCTCAGCGACGATGACAACGTGCATACTGGCGTTAAGATGACGTGGGATGGCCTCATGAGCACGCTAAGTAGCCATGGCGTGTCGAGGGTTTCTCCCCTGGGCGAGCAGTTTGATCCAAGGTTTCACAAAGCGGTAACCCAGGCTGTTGACGATAGTAAGCCCGCTGGCACGGTTTTGGAAGTTGTACAGGCTGGGTATATAATTCAGACAAAAGTCTTGCGTCCAGCGCTGGTTATAGTATCAAAAACATCGAGCGAGCAGGGGTGATATTCTCTGGTATCCAACCTAGTGGTGGTGTACCGCACTTAGGCAACTATCTGGGTGCGATACGCAGGTGGGTGGGCTTGCAAGGTTCAGATCAGTGCCTTTTCTGCGTAGTGGATCTTCACGCGCTTACCGCAGGAAACGCGGCCACGGCCACACTGCACTCTAGGGCGATTAGTTTACTGGCCACGTATATAGCATGCGGCATTGATCCGGAAAAATCTGTGCTATTTGTGCAATCTTCGGTACCCGAGCATTCTGAGCTCTGCTGGATACTCGGATGTGTCACCCCCATGGGGTGGCTTAATCGTATGACTCAATTCAAAGATAAAAGCCGGAGCGGTAGCACACCGAACATGGGGCTGTACGGGTATCCAGTGCTTATGGCGGCTGATATATTGCTATACAAGGCAACCTTGGTACCCGTGGGTGATGACCAAATGCAGCATATCGAGCTTACCCAAGATATTGCCAGGGCATTCAATGCTATGCACAAGGTGGATTATTTCCCCGTTCCAAGGCCGCTTAGCCTTGATTCTTCAGCAAGAATTATGAGCCTACGAGATGGCAAGAAGAAGATGAGTAAATCTGACGCGTCAGATGCTGCACGCATCAATCTTGATGATGATGATGACAGCATAGTTCAAAAAATCATGCGTGCCACAACAGATAGCATACGGGGCCTATCGTTAGAAGGCCTCGATGAGAGGCCCGAAATGCACAACTTGGTCAATATATTTGCGGCGCTCTCTGGCATGACTAAAGCAGAAGTGTGTAATGAGTTTGCGGCTAGTGGCACTAAAGAATTCAAAGAGGCACTGGCAGGCCTATTGGTGCGGGAAATTTCCCCCATAAGAGAAAAAATAAGGGAGTTGGTACGTGATGTTGCATACGTGGACAAAATAATAGCTACGGGAAATGGTGCGGCCAGGGAGTTAGCCGGCAAGCACATTGTGGAGATCAAAAAAATCATAGGGCTGGTGCGGTAAAAATAGTCAGGAAAAGGGCAGCCAGGCTATGCATAGTTTTGCGTTGTTTGGCAGCGCACGCTGTGATGAGCCATATACGCGTTGGCAACAGAACGTACTATGCCCGTTATGCTGCCGGCTCCCATTGCTATTACTACATCTCCCGGTTGAGCAACGGAAGCAACGATATCTGTGATTGCATCGGGCGTACTCGCATGTACGACTTGGTCGAACCCGCGGCTTTTTATCTCGCGCACAATGTCTAGGCTCTCACAACCCGATATTACCTCCTCACCAGCAGGGTATACGTCAGTTAAAATCAGATAATCAAACTTGGAAATCGCGCTTGTAAAGTCTTTGAAAAAGTGCTGAACCCTGGTGAATCTATGTGGCTGCAATATGCCGATCACCCGCCCGCTAGTTGTGGATAGCTTGGCCGCGTTTCTCGAGGCTTCTATTTCAGTGGGGTGGTGTGCATAGTCATCAACAAATGTAACGCCCCCAACATTGGCGATAATTTCAAACCTTCTGCCAACGCCCATAAAGCCTTCTAGCCCGGCCTTTATGTAGTTACAACCAACACCAATGTGCTTGGCCACTGCAGCCGCTGCGAGTGCATTTTCCACGTTGTGGCGCCCCGGTACTGGCAGCCGCACACCACAACAAATCTCTTCTCCATTCAATCCCACTATATCAAACACCGTGGCATCACCCATATATGTGGTATTGGAAGCACGCAAATCACCACCTTCAAGGCCATAAGTAATTTTGCTGCACTTTGCACCATTGCCCAATGTGAAAGACAGTCTGCTCGGCATAACAGAGGCCCCACCGGCTTTTACGTTGCGCAGGAAATCTGAAAATACCCTTTCTAAGGCCTCCAAGCATGAATACTTGTCCGGATGTTCCCACTCAAGATTTGTCACCACAGCTATTTCACAGGGCAGCTCCGTAAAACCGGCATCCGATTCATCGCCCTCAACTACAGCCCACTCCCCGGCCCCCATTTTGTAGTTATTGCCATAGTGGAAGGCAATTCCACCGATAAAGACCGTAGGATCCATTCCTGCATGTTCCATTATGGAGGCAATCATGCCGGTCGTTGAGGTTTTCCCGTGCGAGCCAGATACGACTATGGTACGCCCTGCTCCTAACGCCTTGGACAGCAGCTCCGTTCTGCGTAAAACGAGCTTGCCCGCAGCAATTGCAGACTGCAACTCAACGTTGTCGTCCTTAATTGCGTTGGAGTATACCACGACGTCTGCATTCTGCACATTGTCTGCTCTATGGTCCGGCATTACGTGGACTCCCTTGTCTAACAAGGCCTGCACCATCGGGGATGTAGATGTATCACTCCCCTGCACCGTGTAACCACAATCGCGGGTAGCCATCGCCAATGCACTCATCCCGATGCCCCCAATGCCTATAAAGTGTAGTACGCTGCCGGGACTCAATCCAAAAGGGTCCGTCAAACTACACCTCCAAGCCAGCAGCACTAGAGAACAAAACGGACGGAGTGGGATTCGAACCCACGGTACGCGCTAACGTACGTCAGTTTTCAAGACTGGTGCCTTCAACCGCTCGGCCATCCGTCCGCGTCACTTGTAACACAATACAGGCAAGCATGCAATCGTGTGTCAGCAGTTGAATGGGACGCGTGTCCTTCATCACATGTAAGTGAGGTGCTATTTCTGCCAGGCAAAGTTGCGTTACGCACGAAAAAAGCGCTGTTAACTCAAGATTAATTCCTCCTCTCTAGAATCCCCGCGGTTTTAATAAATTAAAGGCCGACGCACTATGTTTGATTTCGACAATACTTACGATCTAGCGTTTCGCATAGACGACGCTGATTTGTCTCGTAATTTTTCCGTAAGTGACGGACACGTGGTTGTCACTAACGGTGATATTTTCGCTGGCCATAGCCCACTACAGCACTGCAACGCACCTGCGCAAGAGCCTATGAGTTATTGCACAAGCCATGTAGTACTGGGAAGGGACGGCGAAGTCACAGCTGATATATATAACTCCGCGTTGACAGGCATCGCGTTAAATATAGCTTCAGACAAAAAATCGCTCGAGGCACATTTTTCCATAAATCCCCTGCAGGCTCTTCCAGTGATGAGCCAAATGTACCCTGAGGTCCAAGTACAGGTATACACAATGGCAGATTATGACTTTTTCGACGAGGATGAAGATTTGCAGTGGTAGCAGTGCCTCAGCTTAGAAACTGTTCTAGTGACATGCCACCAAAGCAATTGCGCAAACACTAACACCCATTCAATATTTAAGGTACCACAATGTTCGATTACGTATACGACGCGCTTAATGGAAGCACGGCTGTTGTGACTTTTTCAGACATAAACGCACATGACAATGTGTCAATTTCCAGTGATGACTTTTCCATACACGGCAAGGACCTGCAGGTTTATTCCCACATTGCAGACTCCCCTAGACACAGTGAGGTAGTTTTTGTCAGAGGAGACGGCTCCACTGTAGCCAGTTTTATGGGAACCCACGCCCATGAGCTTACAATAAACTTCGACCAAAAAACAGCAAGTATAGCTTTTGACATCCCCCCATTGTTGGAACTATTAGGATGTGACGGCCAATTGTTGCCACCGGAAGAGGGCTCAAAATATGCAGGCTCCGTTGTTATAGATGGTGGCCAGCTACAACTAGCAGAAAATAGCGTGCCCGCGCAAAGCACCGATGGGGCACCTATGCAGCAGCGTGGAGAAGCTGTTGATGACGCTACAGACGAAAATTTTGATGAGGATGAAGGTGTGGTAGAAATAGCAACATCACAGCGGGAAGTGGTTGATGCTCCCATAATAGAAGTTTCGGCTCCAACTGAAACTGCAAATTCCGATGAGACTGCGGATACACAACAGGCACTGGAAGCCAGCCAGCCGGACGTAACAACCACACAGGACCAGCTTCCAGAAAGCGTGAATGGCTCTGCAGCAGTGCAGCCTGCAATGGATTCTGAAGCCGCAATACCTGCTAGTAATAACGACAGCGATGAGGAAGAGCAAGCACAAGAGGTGGCACACTCTCCCGTGGTAGAGGACCTGGCAGATTTAGGTGAGGAAATCCGCACAGAGGGTGAGCAGGTAGGCAAAACCTCAGCGCAACCAGAAGAATCTGCACTTGAAGTAGTTGTGGAAGATGTGTACACAGAGGAAGACACAGACATCATACCCACAGCCGCAAATATCTTCAGTTGGGTTTAGTTTACATAAGCCTATTTAACGTCGCCAATAGGTGAAGCCGGGCTCTCCATCTGCATTCCTAGCGGGATACACGCAACCGGGGAGCCTGGCCCAGATATACCAGCGCAGCAACTCGGGTATAATCGGATTGCCCACAGATTAGAGATAAACTACAAGACCCACAACATGTAGCCCCGAACAGGCAAACACATACTGGTCGGAATGGCGGGATTCGAACCCACGACCTCCAGTCCCCCAGACTGACGCGCTAACCTGGCTGCGCTACATTCCGTTTAGTTTTTTGATCAGCATGTCCCGCATTTCGGTCATGCGACGCAATAGCTGAATCAGGCCGTCACTCCCTTCCGCCACAGTTTTTGACATGCTTTGCTTGCGCCTTAGCTCCAGCTGCGCACCTCTTATGGTGTACCCCCTGTCATAAAGCATGTGCTTAATTTTTTTGATAATGGCAACATTTTGCCTGTCGTACAGCCTTCTTCCGCGCCGCTTGATTGGGTTAATCTGTGGAAATTTACTCTCCCAAAACCTGAGCACATATTGCTCTACGCCAACCTCCTTCGCTACGTCACTAATGGTGCAAAAAACCCTCTCGCGAACCTCGTCCGCTTCACTCCGGGTTTGCAGATCAGTGGTCACGATTCTTCGCCGTTGATCAGGCGCTTCATCGTTACCGATGGACAAAACGTAACGGTGTTATGTTCCTTCACTATAAACTGCTCCAAAGTTTTTGGGTTCCTGCCAATGCGCTCTTTCTTTCTTATCACCTTGAATGTGCCAAACGAAGATATCTTTAACAGGCCCCCTCTGACCAGGGACGACACCATCTCGTCAAGTATCTCCCCAACCAGTACTAGCGCATCCTCGCGCGATATACCGATTTCTCTGTTAATCTCGTCAGCAAGCCGAGCCCTCGTAAGCGTCTGAGCCATAATTTAGCACCAAGTACAACAGACTTGACAAGTCTACATCATAGGAAGAAAGTATCAAGCCCATATTAGCTGCATTAGGGAGTACGGGCCTCCCGAGCAACGGCTGCAAGTATGCCCACAAGCACCATACTCGTAAGCATAATGCTCCCCCCGTATGACAGAAACGGCAGCGGAATCCCAACTATGGGCAAAATTCCGGTGACCATGCCTACATTGATGAAGAGGTGTAGCATGAAAAACACAGAGATCCCCACCGCCATTAGCCTACTGAAGTTGCAGCGCGCACACAAGGCAACGTATAAGCTGGTGTATACCAACATGCTGTACAGGGCGAACAGCAAAATCACGCCCACAAATCCGTGCTCCTCGCTAAAAACGGAAAAACAAAATCGGTCTGCTTCTCGGGTAAGAAACCCAATTTGGTTTGGCTACCGTTCGCAAAGCCCTTGCCGTACATTCCACCGGAACCTATGGCTATCTGTGATTGCAAAGAATTATACCCCATACCCATAGGGTCACGCCCAGGGTCTAAGAAGGACAGCAGCCTGTTTTTCTGATAATGGTGCAGCATGCCCCACACTATGGGAGACATTGCACACAGCAGAGACAAAAACCACGCCATGTATCGCCTATCTGCAACAGCAACAAACATCATAAGCATCGCCATGAGGAACATGATACCCGCAGTACCCAAGTTGGGTTGCTTAGACACCGAAAGCACCAGCGGCAGGGTGATTATCATCCCCCCAGTAAAATTGCGTAAACTTAGAGATCGGTGTGGGTTTCTGCAGTGAAAATATCGGGCCAAGGCGAGGATCAGGGAGACCTTGGCAAACTCCGATGGTTGCGCGCCAAAGGCACCCACCTTTAGCCACCTGGTTGCACCCATGGCTGAATGCCCAAAAACGTGTACCATCAACAAAAGGCAAAATGCGCCGGCGTACGCCAAGTATGAGTACCTCATATACGACTTTACACTGACAAATGACGCCGCAATAGACAGAGGTATACACACTGCGCAAACGTACATGTGGTGCTTGGCAAAAGGGTGCCAGTGCCCGCCAGCGGAGGAGTATTGGATTCCAAAACCGACGAGCAGCAGTATAGCCACATCCAGCAACAGTAAAACGCGTATTTTGGACATCACACACCTCCCCAGCGCTAAAAAGCAACCCGCTTACCACACCAATACAACACCCACGGTGATATAACACAAAACCTCGATTTGTTATATCTTCAAGTAATGACCCACAGCCTGGTGCCATATCCGAACTGATAAAAACCTTGTGAGTTGCCTCCTTGAAGTTCATAATTGTGGCAAGTGAGGGTCTTGTGCGGGGTGCGCTTATGGTTCCCAAGGTACTATACAACAAGTGTTTCATAGCTGCGTTTTGCATACTCGCAGTTGCATCATTCATACTCATCGGCAGTGTGCACGACTATGAGCGGGAGCTGGAGCGGTCCTCAATAAAAATTCAGGAGATCAACTCTGACGAGGCCCTTTATGGTCTGATGTCAAAAATAGGGGCAGGTCCCACACTTTTGGTGCTATACACCTCGTGGTGCAGCAACTGTGTGGAGAAGATGCCCGAAGTTATAGGGATTATTGGTGCGTACAAGGACGTGGAACCCATGGTTATTTCTCTGGATACCAACAAAGAAAAACTCGCTGGGTTTTTGTTGTCCCAAAAACAAATAAACTTCGTCCCGTACAACGTGTCTCCCGCATATCACAGCAAACTTGCCTACGCATTGGCTGGCAAGGGTGTGTATTTTGATGGGCGAATACCATACATATCGGTACTCGGCGGTGGCAGCGCCCCTTCCGGCAATATCACCAGTTCACGGGCACTGCGGGCAGTTATGGACTCTATAACTTCGGGAAAGACCCAGGGTGAGTAAGAGCGGCGCGCGGGTATCAGTGGTGATGGGCAGCAAGTCTGACTTTCCCACCATGAGCGCTGCGACGTCGGTTTTGGATGAGCTGCGCATTGAATTTGAGGTGATGGTAGTCTCAGCCCACAGAACACCAGACAGGCTGTACGATTTTGCGAAAACTGCGCACACGAGAGGAATCAAAGTTATAATAGCCGGCGCGGGTGGGGCGGCGCATTTACCGGGGATGGTTGCCTCGCTAACGAGCGTTCCTGTCATAGGTGTGCCCGTAAAGAGCGAGTGTTTGAATGGCCTGGATAGCTTGTTGTCTATAGTACAAATGCCTAAAGGCACCCCGGTCGCTACTATGTCTATCGGAGTAGCGGGGGCGGCAAATGCCGCCGTGTTTGCGGCATCCATACTAGGGCTAAGCGATGCTGGCGTGCAGCACAGGCTTGGGGAGTGGAAGGCGAGTCTTACAGCTGCGGTTGAGGTGTCGCCTTTTGAGCGGAAGCATTAGTGGCCAAGCCGGGAAATTGCAGACCTGACATGAATACAGAAGTACCATCAATCTCGGAACTAGGCTGAGCGGTGTTACCTCGCACGTCAGGACAGATGTCTTTCGCTATAGACTCAAGCCGTGTGCACACGTCAGTCATCTGGTCAACGGAGTTTTTCATGTGATCGATGGCCATAGCAGAAGTCATTAGGTACGGGAGATACACAAAAAACCCATCCTGCGCTTCAATAAAGTTCTTCACCCTTTGTAATGGGGCCGGCAATGTTTCCACACCCTCAGGGAGGTTTGTAGCATTACTTGCTGCACGTATAAAAGCAGTATACTCAGCTTCGTCTGCAAACACCGCTCTGTCGCCGAATAGCTTACGATCAAGTTGGCGCAGCGCGTCTCTACACTTTACAATATCCTCTTTGGTGTGCCCGCTCTTCTTCGCTATTATGCTTGATATACTTGGCAGAACTTTTTCTATTTCACCAGCCATCGCTTTTATTTTACTATGCACGAGGTATTCCTTGTTCTTGCCTTGACTGTCAGCAACCTGGTACTTGAGCAAGTTATAATGAGGCGTTTTTCGAAAAGTGTTTGCGTCGTATTCGCTGATATGACTTGCAATTGCAACAGCTTCTCTCTGCGCCTGTTGTAGTAGGCAGCATACGTTGACCACGGAGTTTTTGTCTACGTTCCATATGTTATACATGGTACGCAGGCTTCGCATACGGTCATCTAATATCGCTTTTACCTCCCGTGCGACAAGCCCACTACTCTTTTCCAGGTAGTCAGATACACTCTTCTGAAGGGCCAGGAAGCCGTTGCTCACTTCTGCAACTTTCTGCAGCACTTCAGTAAGGTGTTTCTTCACCGCGTCATCAACAATGTTCTGCATCGTTCCCGCGGCTGTGCGCGCCGCTTCGATAAGAGCACGGGCGTCATCCAGACAGCGCACCAGCTCATTACCCATATCCTGCAGGCGCTCTTCAGTGCTCTCTAGAATGCTCTTGGTTCTGGCAAGATTCCACTCAAGCGCGTCGTCGGTGTGTTTTTTGATCTCCTCAACAAGGCCGGGAATCCGCCGGTTGATCGCAAGGATTTCATTGTCCAGCCGTACCCGGAACTTCTGCATGTCGTCCAGCTCCCCGACACACATAAGAATGCCCTGCTGCACAAACTGTAGTTGTTTCATGCTGGCATCTGCAACAGACACTACAGCGGCCTGTAGGGCGAGCCTGCCGTGTGAAATTTTTGCTTGGACCTCATGGCATGCTTCGTACTTTTTCATCAAAGTGTCTATTGCAGCCGTATGGGCCCTCCTGTAGTTGCGCCCTCTAAGTGTTATGTGCAGCCCCAAACAAATTATCCCGATCAGTAGGGGTAGAACCATGGCAAATGCGAATTTGAGCATTAATGGATACGGGCCGGTAAATATCGCTCCCACTCCCCGGAAAAAACCCGGAGCAAGGGCCTTAGAAATTTTCAACGCATTTCGGACGAGTATTGCGGTTGATATGGAAAACATCAGCACCATGACACACAGCACTACGGGTGCTGTTACTTTCTGGACATGATGCGCCAATGCCACATAGTTATTGAAGGCTTCATGCTGTGCGTCCTGACATCGTGCAAGTTCGCTCTCCAGGCGTACCAATTTCCTATGTAGAACGGTGATGCGACTTTTGAGTGCCGTGAGATTTTCGTCGGCACCATAATCCTGGTTGGCGCTACCATCTCGAGATTCTGCCTTACCTTTTCCTGCAGGCCGATGCTTGTTGTCGGACTCTTCGGTACCCTTGGTGCGTGAGTTTTTTTCCGACTCAAGATCAGAGTCATCGGTAGTCTGCTGTTTTAAAGGCATAAACCCCCCCATGTTTTGAATTACACAACAAAAAGAACAACCCCCTTGCTTGATGAGCAGTGCGTCATCAACCTCAGTGGATTACACAGGATCTACGTAGGAAACAGTCCAACAAGCGTACGCATTGCGCGCGCAACCTCTGAACGGCACCTTTTCATGCAGCGTTATGGACACCTACACCAAGAAGGTGCAACCACGTGCTGCACCGTCAAGCTAACATAGTGGTGTGTATGTATCAACAAGAACAAAGATTAAGGCTTACAATTTTCAGTTGCCATCAATGATATAGTAGTAAAATGCTTAAAAGCCTTACTATCGGGCTATATTTAACTTACTTGGAAAATGCCCCAAACAAGTGTACCATTGGTGCCTGTTCTTTTACCTTCCTCCTATATGCGCAGTTGTGTGATGGTTGTTGTAGCTGCTGGAGAGGGTAGTAGGCTCTGCGTTGCTGGGTTACCCAAACAATATGTGAAAATTCACAAGCAGGCAGTGTTGTGGTACTCCATTGTTAGCTCATTCGCGCCTTACATATACAAGGTGAGGGTTGTCATAAGAGAGGGGCACGACGTATTTTACCAAAATGCCATAAAATCTCTGCCTTCGGCGATTGCAGACAGGCTCCTGCCTCCGGTATATGGGGGCGATAGAAGGCAAGATTCCGTACGCATAGGCTTAGAAAGCCTGGATGGCATGAAGCCCAGTATTGTGGTAATCCACGATGCATGCCGTCCATTTGCCCAAGCAATATCAGAAAGTAAAGTCACAGACGCGCTAACGCAGCACTCAGGGGTTGTCCAAACATTACCTGTGGTTGATACAATAAAAGTCGTGTCAGACAATACCATAGTGGGAAGTGTAGATCGGGAAACTGCGCGTATAGTACAAACTCCGCAGGTGTACACATACCGAGATGTGCTTGCGTGCCACAGCGCGGTGCACCGCACAAACCCCTATCAGTATTTCACGGATGATTCATCAGTCATGCTGGAGTGCGGGATGTCAGTTGCGGTTGTTGAGGGGAGCCGTAACAATTTCAAAATCACCACAGCTGAGGATATATTACAGGCAGAGCTACACCTTTCCAGTGTTCCTCATAATTAAGGTATAGTTACCACCGCCTACAACGCATTGCGTATTGTCCGTTACTACCGCACCCAAGCAATGCGGAAAGTAAAGTTACAGATGCACTCACGCAGCACTCAGGGGTTGTCCAGACATTACCTGTGGTTGATACAATAAAAGTTGTGTCAGACAATGCTGCAGTTACCAGCCGCAAACACATTGTGCATAGTCCTTGCCCACGGTCATTGCTGATAGGCCTCTACCCCCGGTATACCGCCTACAGACGCATTGCATATTGTCCATTACTGCTGTAGACTGCCGTCTTTGATTACTGCGGTACGGGCGGTGCCTTTCAGGGTGGGCATAGGTTATGATGTGCATGGGTTTGCTGCCTCTCCACCTGAAAACGGCCATATTGTCCTGTGCGGGGTGGAAATAGCATTCCATAGGAAAATAAAGGCGCACTCAGACGGCGATGTAGGCACACACGCGTTGGTGGATGCCTTGCTAGGCTGTGTGGGAGAGGGAAGCATAGGTGAGCATTTTCCTAACACAGACCCCCGATGGGAAAATATGAGTTCCACACACTTTTTGCTAGAAGCACAGAATAAGGCCCTTGCCAAAGGTTATGCCGTGCTGAATTTTGATCTTACTATTGTATGTGAGCTCCCCAAAATTATCCCGCATGTTCCCAAGATGAAGTTGTTTATGTCCAAGCTGTTGAGCATAGATGCCTCAGCAATCAACATAAAAGCAGTGACTACAGAAAAGCTTGGGTTTATCGGACGGGGCGAGGGCATCGCTGCGCACGCTGTGGTACTGTGCCGCAAAGTCACCGCGGCGGCACCCAACCCGGGCAGTGAAAATCCCCGTGGTTAGTATTGGCAAATCTGCTTACAATGCGTGCAATCTCCGCTCTGGAGCCCGTTAGGGTAATTTTGAGCTCATGGTCGGCTACATAAGGCCCACGAGGGCGAGGTGGAAGAGAGTAAATGTAGTACCTCAAATTTTGATTCGGTGTTAGAATGCCCCTGCTATTGAGACAATTATAAGTTCGTTATGGGGTTAAATTGCGGAATAGTAGGGTTACCCAACGTGGGCAAGTCTACTCTGTTCAATGCGCTCACCAAAACTATGGCGGCGGAGATGGCCAATTACCCGTTTTGCACGATTGAACCCAACAAGGGCATGTCCGTAGTGCGCGATGCGAGGCTCAAAACGCTGGCATCCATTGCCGGCTCCCAAAATGTTGTGTTCAGCCAGGTGGAGTTTGTGGACATTGCTGGGTTGGTTAAGGGTGCGAGCAGCGGCGAAGGGCTGGGAAACAAATTTCTCGGCCACATAAGAGAGGTAGATGCAATAATGCACGTGCTGCGCTGTTTTGAGGACGGTGACGTCAGCCATGTACACCAAGTTGTTGATCCTATTGGTGATGCGGAAGTAGTGGAAATGGAGCTGATCATGGCCGATATAGACAGCATCAAACGCCGCCTACCGAATTTGGAAAAGGCAGTCAAATCCGGCAAGGAAGACAAGAGCAGGCTTGTTGTATTGGAGGAAATTCTCAAAACGCTTGAAAGCGGGCAGCCCGCAAGGAGCGCTATTGGCAGTGTGGATCCGGAAGAGCTAAAGCAGCTGCAACTTCTCTCGAGCAAACCTGTGATGTACGTATGTAACGTCGAGGATACAAACGTGGTGGGAGGCAACGCTCTCTCGGCTTTGGTGAGTAAAATGGCTGAGGCCAGGGGCAGTAAATGCTGTTATCTCTCGGCAAAGCTGGAGACTGACGTTCTTAGCATTGATGACGAAGATGAAAGAAGAACTTTTCTGGCAGAGATTGGCATGGAGGAATCGGGCATAGATGTTGCGGTCCGCAATATGTACGCACTGCTAGATTTGATAACCTTCTTCACTGTAGGGCCGAAAGAGGCCCGGGCATGGCCAATTAAGCGGAATACCAAGGCCGACAAGGCCGCTGGGGTTATACATACTGACTTTGAAAAGGGATTTATCAAGGCAGAAACCACGAGTTTCCAGGATTATGTGCAGTATGGCGGCGAGTCTGGATGCAGAGAAGCAGGAAAGATAAGGTTTGAGGGAAGGGACTACATAGTGCAGGATGGGGACGTGATACATTTCAGAGTGAACAAGTAATACGCGCCGCTTCCTAGGCCCGGCTGCGCTGAGGCAACCTCCGCTGCGAGGCCTACTGCACTGGGCTGCAACTTTAGCGCCAAGTTCACGATTGTGGCCGACTTCAGTGTGGGAGATATGATGTCTGCTATGCGACAGCACGCAGATTCTCCGGTGCACACGTGGTAGCACATGCGCCGTTGTCACCCAAGGAATTATGCCACTGTGTTGGTCGTGTGGCTATATGGCTACGCGCACAAAAAGCAGACAGTGCCCGGTTGGGGGCCTGTGGACAGTTGTATATGGTGCAGGCACCGCAGGCCGAGCGCGGGGAGTAATGGTTGATCAACACACATTAGCACGTTAGTAGGTACACGGGCAGTGCACAGCGCAACAAGCCATCCGCCCACTATGGGCCAGCCTCCTAAAATGGCAAGCATCGGGCACCAGCTACATGTCTGTGCCACCAACTGTGATTGCGTCAATCTTCAACGTGGGCTGGCCAACGCATACTGGTACACTTTGGCCGTTTTTGGAGCACGTGCCAGTGCCGGTATCTAGCGACAAATCGTTACCAACCATAGACACTTTTTTGAGGATGTCAGGCCCACTCCCGATGAGTGTGGCGCCCTTTAGCGGACGCCCCATTTTACCATCTTCAATCATGTAGCTTTCCGAAGCCGAAAACACAAACTGGCCTGAGGTAATGTCAACTTGTCCGCCACCAAAATCAGCGGCATATATGCCACGTTTCACGCTTGAGACTATCTCGTTAGGAGCGTAGTCACCGGGCAGCATGTACGTGTTTGTCATACGCGGCATTACAACGCTTTTGTAGCTTTCCCTTCTACCATTGCCGGTGGAGGATGCGCCCATAAGCTTGGAGTTCATGTTGTCATGCATGTATGAGACCAGAACCCCGTTCTCTATTAGCACGTTGTAACGAGATGCGGTACCTTCATCATCTATGTTAAGAGACCCTCTGCGGCCTGCCATTGCTCCATTATCAACAACCGTGATGCCTTCTGCGGCTACTTTGGTTCCCATAGCGTCAGAAAAGGCGGAGATCTTCTTACGATTAAAATCACTCTCCAAACCATGACCCACAGCTTCGTGTAGTAACACTCCGGGAAATCCCGGCCCAAGCACCACGGTTATTTCCCCCGCGGGAGCGGCCACTGCCTCCATGTTTACCATAGATTGGCGCAGAGCCTCATCTGCGACTTTCTTCCACTGCGCCTCACTCACAAATTCCGAGCATAAAGCTCTGCCTCCGTGGCCCGACCTACCGTGTTCTTTTCTCCCGCCTTTTTCTAGAAGTACGTATACATCAAGCCTGACCAATGGCCTTACATCGCCAACTTCGCTGCCATCTTTTCTCACAATACGCACCACCTGCCATTGGGTGCTAATTGCCACTTTGACCTGAGCCACATGCGGATTTGCGCCACGCAGGTATGCATCGATGCTTTGTAGGACGCCTATCTTATCTGCGAATGGTACTTCACTCACAGGGTTTGTCTGAGGGTACAGTGGCGCACCAGGCTCGCACAAACTTACTACATGCGTTCCTTCCTTGCCGCCCGCATTTTTGACTAGGGAGGCGGCTTTCTGTATTTCGCGCTCGTTTATTTCGGAAGAGCACACAATAGTGGTACTTTCTCCGTGGAATGCACGAAGGCCAAAACCCCTGCGGAAGGTAAAATCAGCATTCTTCACTACGCCATTTTCTATGCTGAGAGACTCTGCATTGCAAAATTCCAGGAACAGCTCCCCCCCATCGGAGCGGTGCAGCGCATCTCTAACGAGGCCACCTAGCTTTTCCCTGTCTACTTGAGCAAAGAACACCCTCTCTGCATCGAAAACTTCCATTCTTGCGCTTTTGTCTGTATAAACTGTAACAATATACTTTGTGGTCTTGAATAATCAACTTAATTCGGGGGTGCGCGGCCTCTTTGGCAGGTGACTTCCGACGGTACAAAGTCCGAATGGCGGAATTGGTAGACGCGCTAGCTTCAGGTGCTAGTGGCCTTACGGTCGTGGAAGTTCGAGTCTTCTTTCGGGCACGCTTGCTCCATGATTAATTGCTTACGCATCTCGGGTGGTTGGCATCTTGTTGTGCGCAACCGGTACTAGCGGTGTGCCACTACCCACCTGCACTGGCACTAACAATCCGCATGCAGTGGAATAGTTCGGAGTGGTCCTCGGCCACAGCAACCAGTAAAGCCATCCGCACAATACTGTGTAGGTGTGCTGGATGTGTAACGGTTGCCCCTACCCACGGATTGGGAGTTTGCCACGCCACCAACTTTGAGAACAATCAGTGGGAAGTCTAGAGTGGTGCTGAGCCACGCAATACGAGTAGACGCAATGCGGATATTGTTGGAACGTGCACGGTATGTGCTCATATTATGAGCTCCGCCACGGACGCGGATTACCCAGAAGTGCCTGCATATCTCGGTTTACAAAGCACAGAATGTGTTGTATGGTCCCGTCAGTGGCCTCTACTAGAGGCTCCTTATAAGATTCCTAAAGTAGATATGTACAAGTTCAACGCGAAGTCGTCGTGGTTTCGCCGCGATGACGATTCCAATTTTGCTGGGAACCCTAGTGCTGCAGCTTCGGTGCAAGGATCTACCAATCCTACATTGGACCGCGACCAAATTGCTATGTCAGATGCTGGGCCCCAAAATGCGTCGGCAGTGGTCAAGCTCAATGCAGTAAACCGCATATCGGTCGTATCATCCATATTGGAGCTTCTATCGTCGCCGCAGGCGCAGGAGGCTTTTACGCCGCTACGTCGGGGAACTAACAGTCAAACAGGTGAGCACACGCAACGGCTGATTATTCCACCTGTGCGCGTCACCACAGGTTCTTTTACAGATGTTTGTGGGAATGCACGGGGAGTGATGACCTTTGCCGTGACGGCAGCTCAGGAGGAAGATTTGCATCAGTTCTTCTGCCGTGCCGCCTATGTGCTGTGCAACTTCTGCAATATGTACATTCTGTCTGTGCTCGCATCCCACACGCTCTGCAAAGTAACAGCAAGCGATAGTCCAGAGGATGTCAATAGGAAGCTTGGTATTGCATTGAAGCTTTGCACCCAGACAGATACCTGTACAGTGCGCGATCTTGACCATTACGTTTCGCACAAGGTAACCCATCATTGCACGTCCTTTTTCATTCCTGGTAACGCCATACTGCACGAAATTTTGGCTCTTTCATTACAAAAACCATCCGGGATACTAACAATCGTGCTGCGCGCAGAAATTCCCGACAGCCTGCTGACGGCAGAGCATCTAAAATTTGTACGCGGCAATGTGCAGGCGCTACGTACGATGTTGCAAGCAAGCCAAGTATTGCAGCTGTACCGCTACTTGCTGGCCGCTAATGCCGGTGGCGACGAGCATCAACAGGCTGCATTCGACCTCCAAATGCAGCAATTTGTATCACGCACCCCATACAATTTGGGGGCTATATGCGCACTTACTTACTACACATCACAGTCCAAATCACGCGAGTGTGCGAAGAATCCTGCACTTATGGGGTACATTTTTGTTTACGGGAAAAATGCACCAGACCTCAATAGTTGCGCATTTCCTATTACCGAAAAAGTAACTCGTGCCTACGATATGGCGCTACACAGAATACGTGGAGATCTTTTGTACGTGCAGGAACTACCTGATGTATTCCCCTACCACATTGCAGTTGATAATGGCATCCAAATAGATGCCGAGCTTTCGTCACATTTCGCCAAACTGGGGCTGTATGGCCAGAGGTCCGATGCCACCAGTGGGTGTTTGTCGCTCTCTGTGGTGAAAAATGACCCAAACTCTGAACCGTCAGTCGAGCATCTGGCCAAATTTATCAATTTAATGTCTTCATGCAGACGGCTCTGCAGCAAGAGGTTTACAATAGTGTTAGCAGTAAACTTCCAGGTAAAACAAGACTCTAACGCCCAATCGCAGCATTCCGGTACGTCCAGGTGGGCGCTGCTGGAATCCACATTAGGGGAGCGGCCTCTGGCACTAACTGCCACCAAGCAAGTTGAGGAGGAGCTACAACTCATATTCAGCAACGCAACAGGGCAGTCCTCACTAATGTGCACTTTAGGAAGCTTTTTGCCGGTAGTACGCAGCACAGGTGCGGAACTCAACACGCTCGTGGAGTGCGTGATGTTCGTCAGGGAAAAGGCGCGCGTGATTCCGCAAATTGCCGCAGCGAGTGTTGTTGCTCCAGTCAATCAAGAACACGAGCACGTGCCAAATGCCAGTGCAGCCGATTGCGCACTTGCCGTTGCGGAGGAGTATATGACAGTTTTTGCGTCTCAGCCATGGGATGTGCAAGACGGCCACGCAGCATCTATCCATCATGTGCGTGTTGGGCGCAGCATGTCACTAAGTAGAATGTGCTCAGAGCCTGCATTGTCGTCGGCAGTAACTCTGACTGAAAAAAGCCGCAGCGTCACGGATTTAGCACAGGAGAGTGCACCACAACAAATCCGGCAAAATGCTCCGCGCTTTGTTCTGCCAACTGCGCAGTTCGGAATGGGCAACATACCTGGCCACACGAGCGGTGGTGGCACGCAGCCAATGCAAGCAACCGAACTTGCGCCGCCCGCGGTTTGTCAGCAGGAAGCCGCTGAGAGCCAAGATGGCATATTGGCAAGGATAGCAGCTATAGTCAGACGTATTATCAGTGCGTTAACCCCAAACCGTGACGAGCCATCTGAGCGTCCAGACAGTCAGGATAGTGCAGCGGGAGATCCAACAGCCCCCGACACACGTGCAGCATGTGCGCCGGAATCGGAGGCGTACACACAATGGGTAGAACAGCAGCTGAGAATGGATGGTAGCGGCGCAGGGCATTTTGGTGTGCCTGCCCGGGCGCCACAAACACTGGAAATACGCCCAAGCATGGAAGGCCGAAATGCGCCCACGTGCCCTCCTGTGCGTGATGTGCTCCTAGCATTGCTGGCTAGCACGTCCTGTAAAATCTTCATGGTATCCGCGCTCGCTGCGATATTGATTGCTGCTATATACGTGGGTGTAATTAGGAGTCGATGCGTAACACACTTGGCGAGTTGCGACATCGCAGTGGCATCGGGCCTGCCATGCACGCTGATTCTGATACTGCTGTGCTCGCTAACTGTGGAGTATCTACTGCGTAACAGACAGCAAGACACGTTGCAAGAGCCGTCCGTGGCACCAGCGGTGCCAGTCGCGCTCGGTGCAACCAGGTAGGCAACACCGTTTCAAAGCAGCCGTTCATCGAATCTGTTTGCGCTGCTCCCTCTTTTAAAATAAGATGAGGCCGGAAATACACCTCTGGGAGCGTATGGCACTAATCACAGTGAGAGAAGCGTTACGTCAGGCCATGGAAGAAGAAATGGAGCGTGATCCTAACGTGCTCTTGATTGGGGAGGAAGTCGGAGAGTACCAGGGTGCGTACAAGGTCAGCCAGGGGCTGCTGGAGCGGTTCGGCCCTAGCAGAGTTGTTGATACACCCATAAGCGAGCACGCGTTTACTGGCATCGCGGTAGGGGCCGCATTTTGCGGTTTAAAGCCGATTGTGGAGTTTATGAGCTTCAACTTTTCCATGCAAGCCATGGACCAGATAGTGAATTCAGCAGCCAAGACGAATTACATGTCTGGTGGGCAGTTGGGTTGCCCTATTGTGTTCCGTGGTCCTAACGGTGCTGCTGCGGGAGTGGCGGCTCAACATTCGCAGTGCTACGCGTCGTGGTACGCACATATTCCCGGCATTAAGGTGGTCGCCCCGTACTTTGCTGCTGACTGCAAAGGCATGTTAAAAGCCGCAATTAGGGACCCCAATCCTGTAATATTCTTGGAAAATGAGATTGCATATGGGCACCAGCATGACATTTCAGAAGAAGAGCAAAGCGCCGACTATCTGGTAGAAATAGGAAAAGCTGCAGTGGTGCGTGAAGGATCAGATCTGACGGTCCTGGCATTTTCATTGCAGTTGCAGTACGCGCTAGAGGCGGCTGATGCGTTGATGAATGATGGAATAAGTGCGGAAGTTATAGATTTGCGCACCATACGCCCCCTGGACCGCGAAACTATTTTACAGTCAGTACGAAAGACCAACAGATTGGTAACCGTAGAGGAGGGATGGCCATTCTCCGGCGTAGGCGCTGAAATTGCCGCATTTGTGACTGAGTTCGCGTTTGATGACCTTGACGCTCCGGTGCTGCGGGTTGCGGGCAAGGAGGTGCCATTGCCGTATGCCGCTAACCTGGAAGCCTCCGCACTCCCTCAGGTCAGCGATATAGTCAGTGCGGCGCACGAGGTTTGCTACCGCAAAGTGTAGTTTGTTTTGTCAGCTGCCAGCTCGATGAAATGTGCGCCGGGCAAAACATCGTGTTCCGTCGGGGCGCGCTGTATTGCATAAACGGCAGGGCGTGCTACAATGCCTTAGTTATTAAACTATTAATAAGGCTGTGCTCACGTGGATTTGTGCTTATCACCGCTGGGTTGAGGCATTTCATATAATTGCAGCGATTTCCTGGATGGTGGGCATGTTGTATCTACCCAGGTTGTATGTATACCACTCAAAAGTGCGTTACGGATCGGAGGGGGACTCCCTGCTGTCCCTGATGGAGCGCCGGTTATTGTTGTACATCATGAACCCAGCAATGCTGGCAACCTTAGCAACGGGTATATCGTTGGCGGTTGCGGAGGGATATTACGTTTTTCTTTGGTTCAAAATTAAGTTCTTGCTTATTCTTGCCATGCTTACCATTCACGCTCTGTTGGCTAAGTACGGTAGGGACCTGCGTCGGAATGCATGCAGGCATTCTCCGCTCTACTTTAGAATACTCAATGAAACTGTCACTGCACTCATGGTTGCAATAGTGGTGATGGTTGTAGTGCGACCATTTATGTAACGGCAAGTAAGGCCTAGATGCTGGGCACAACGCAGCGGGGAATGCGCTGTGGCTGGCTGCTCTGGACGGTTGCGGCGCAAAGGCCACTGGGGACGTTTGAGGTGGTTTGAATTTTGCAGCCAAGGGCTGCTTTCAGCCGCATTTTAGTTGCCATAGACGAAACTGTTGACTTTTCATCGGCATGCAGCTTAGAATCCGGTTGTTAAGTGCTCTTTGGTAGGTGCTAGGTGGCTGCAGTAGTTACTCCTACGCTTGACGCGGGGTTTACCGCGCGTGATTTTCGGCTCAAAGCCACAGACGGGGGCTATTATGGCCTGGATAACTTCCGTGGTAGCAGTGCCCTTCTGGTAATGTTTATATGCAATCACTGTCCCTACGTGAAGGCCTTGATAAAACACCTCGTGCGCGAGGTGAAGTTGCTGATGGCGGATTGTGGCGTGGGAGCAGTCGCTATAATGCCTAATGATACGGACGCATACCCGGAGGATTCTTACGACAAAATGGCGGCGTTGGCGCAAAGCCTCGCCTTTCCATTCCCGTACGTTATAGACGAAGGTCAGTCCGTTGCAAAGAGCTACGGTGCGGTTTGCACGCCTGACTTTTTTTGTTTCAATAGGGAGCTGCAGTTGTGCTACAGGGGCAGGTTTGATGACCCTAACAAGGACTGGGGGCTTTGCCCCGATGATAGGAGTGAGCTTTTCGAGGCGGTGCGGTTTGTAGCGGAAACTGGCAAAGTACCGGGTGACCAGGTACCTAGTATCGGTTGCTCAATAAAATGGCGCTCCGGTTGAGTATGGTTGCGATATGAGTCACGCCAGCTACCTGTTGGATGTTATCTTGTTGCTCTCTGCGGCCGTGGTTGTGGTTGTGGTGTTCGGCAAGCTGCGCATCAGTCCGGTACTGGGGTACTTTGTCGCCGGTGCTGCAATCGGACCGCATGGGCTGCAGCTTGTGGAGTCATCCGCAATAATAAGCAGCTTGGGTGAGTTCGGCGTAGTTTTCTTGTTGTTTCTCATCGGTATTGAGCTAACGTTTGAAAGGCTTGCGGCCATGAGGCTGCATGTATTTGGGTTCGGTACGATGCAGGTTATCGTTACTGCAACCCTTATCTGGTGCGTTGCCAGAGCCCTTGGTGTGGATTATGAGAGCTCCGTAGTCATAGGTGGAGCCCTGGCGTTGTCCTCCACTGCAATTGTGCTGCAGGTGCTGCAAGAAAAGGGGCAGCAGTCAACCCAGATAGGCCGGCTGTCCGTTGCTATCTTGCTGCTGCAAGACTTCGCAGTTGTGCCCCTTATAGTGTTACTTCCGCTTCTGGCTGGGGAGTCCAATAGCTTGGTGATGTCGCTAATGCATGCGCTGCTCAAGGCCGTGGCGGCACTTGCGCTGATTTTTATATCAGGAAGGCTACTATTGCGCCCGCTGTTCGGTACCATAGCAACGATGAAAAGCAACGAGGCGTTCATTGCGACCACGCTTTTGGTGGTGTTAGGAGCCGCGTTTGTTACAGAAAATTTCAATCTTTCCATGGCACTCGGGGCGTTCGTGTCTGGGCTCCTCGTTGCAGAAACTGAGTACAGATACGATGTAGAGCAGGTGGTACTGCCGTTCAAAAAACTGCTCATGGGGCTGTTCTTCATGGTGGTGGGAATGTCTATAGATGGTGGGCTGTTAATCAGTAAACTGCCCATCATCCTTGCGCTATCTATCGCACTTATCTTGCTAAAAGCAATTGTAGTTTGCGCGTTGTGCAGGTTTTTCAGATTCCAGCTCGCTGTGGGTGTGCATGCTGGGTTGCTACTGTGCCAGGGAGGAGAGTTCGCCTTCATCTTGTTTGGTCTGGCGGCGGAAAAGGGCGTTATGTCACACGGCTTGGCGCAGATACTCATGATGACGACAACAGTCACCATGGCGTTTACACCTCTGCTGGCGGCGTTGGGGCATTGGATAGCCGGGTTGCTCACTAAGAATAAGATTGCTTTCTCGTCACAAGAGTTGGTGCTTGATACTAGAGACCTTGATCAACACGTGATTGTTGTCGGGTTCGGCAGGGTGGGCCGGATAGTTGCAAAAGTGCTCACTGCAGAACATGTGAACTACATTGCGTCCGATATTCAACCAGTTGTGGTCACTGAGGGGAGGAAAGAGGGATTCCCCGTGTATTTGGGTGATCTAACAAGGCTTGAGACCTTGACATCTATGGGAATTGCGCGTGCCAAGGCAGTGATTATTGCAATCAACAACAGTGTGACGACCAAAAAAATAATATCCCTGGTAGCAAACAACTTCCGTGACACGATAGTGGCGGTACGCATACCTGATTTGACGAACGCGGAAGCCTACAGAAAGCTCGGTGCCCACTATTTGATTCCGGAAACGTATGAAACTGGCTTGCAACTGGGTGGTGTGGCGTTGAGCATCAGCGGGTTCAGCACAGATGCGATTGCATCGTTGCAAGATGCCCTCAGGGCGGAGGATTACGGACACATAGAAGAATAGTATGGAGAGCGAGTTCAGTAAAACGCGCCGGCTTTGTCCATAATTCTGGTGGCACGTACACAATATGCAAGCAACGCCACTACCAGAAATTTGAGCAGCCGTTCGCGTCACTACGTACGCGACTCATGAATGGGTACGTGCGGTATTGCAATACCAAGTCCTTTGAGATATGCTAACCTTTGTCTTTTTTGTGGGTGTGCGCGTGGAAGTTCAAGGTATGTCTGATGTGCGCCTGGATGACCCAGTGTCGCTGGCCTGCAGGCTCATGTCTTACCCTAGTGTTACGCCGGATAGAAGCGGTGCCATACCGTTCCTGGCAGAGCTGTTGTCGGATTTAGGGTTCAGGTGCGAAATTCTGTCCTTCGGAAATGGCGATGTAGAGGTGAAAAACCTATACGCGCAATACGGAAACGGCCATCCCAATCTGTGTTTCGCTGGCCACACTGATGTGGTGCCGCCTGGGGGCACCTGGCGTACTGATCCATTCTCCCCGCAGGTGAAAGACGGTATGCTATACGGCCGTGGTGCATCCGACATGAAGGCTGCGATTTGCGCGTACATTTCTGCGGTTGCCCGGCTGGATTCGGTGCCTGGGTGCCTTAGCTTTCTTATTACAGGTGATGAGGAGGGGCGCTGGCGGGAGTATGGAACCAAATCTGTTTTAGATTGGATGACAAAGAACGGGATTTGCCCGGACTACTGCGTGTTGGGAGAGCCCAGTAGCCGTAAGCGTTTGGGAGATTGCATATCCATAGGGCGCAGGGGTTCCTTAAATTTTGAGCTGTCGTGTCGTGGCGTACAGGGGCATGTCGCATATCCGGAGCTGGCGCATAACCCCATAGACGATGTGCTTTGTATCTTGCGTAAGATCAAAGACACCACCCTGGATAGTGGTACCGACCACTTTCCTCCCTCGCATTGCGAGATAACAAGTATTGACGTTGGCAATGATGTGGAGAATTTAATCCCGTCGTCCGCCACTGCGGCGTTTAACATAAGGTTTAATGACCTCCATACCGCGGAATCTCTATACCGGGACATGGACGCAATATGCGCCTCAGTGACAAGCAACTACACGCTCTCCCATAGGTGCTTTGGCGGTGCATCTATCAGTCAACCCTCTTGCTACACAGCAACTTTGTGTGAGGTTGTAAAGGAGGTAACCGGGCTGGATGCAAGGCTGATTACGGATGGAGGGACGTCCGATGCATGCATCATTAGTAGCTTTTGCCCAGTAGCCGAGCTCGGCTTGCCCAGCGGTACTGCCCACAAAGTAGATGAATGCGTGTCAGTTGCAGATGTGCTAACACTTGCGGAGATATATCACAGGTTCATTAACAGGTTTTTTGCTGTTGCTCAGAGCCGTAGTTAGCAAGATTTGCGATGCGCTGTTCCCCGACATATGCGCGAATTGTCGCACAATAATCCCGCGCGGGAAGGTTGTGTGTGACGCCTGCACGCGGGCAATTAGGTTCCTATGGGAGGACTTCTGCGTTGTGTGCGGGGCCGTGGCACAGCGACATACCAATACATGTGCTGGGTGCGCAGCTAGGCCCACGCATATATCGGCCATCAACTCCGTGTTTGTGTACGACGAATGCAGTAAAAACATGGTGCTACGGCTCAAATTTGGTGACGACCTGTTCCATGTTAGAGCATACGCGCGTTGGATGTGCGAAAGGGGCAAAGCGGTGCTGGAAGGTGCGGATATTTTAGTGCCGGTGCCTATGCATAGGGTACGTTTAATGCACAGAAAATACAACCAGGCGGCCCTGCTGGCCCAGGCTGTAGGCAAGTTGCGCAAGATTCCTACGGAAGTTCTATTACTCAAAAAGTCAAAAGATACTCCGCCTCAGCACGGTTTGGCTGCAACTGCTAGAAGGAAAAATGTTTGTGCGTCCTTCACGGTTGCCGACACGGATAAGGTGCGCGGGAAGGTCATAGTACTGATAGACGACGTAATAACCACAGGGGCCACCATTGCGGCATGTGCGAGCGCGCTTGCAGATACAGGTGCACGTGAGATCCGTGCTGTGACGCTTTGCCGGACCCTACTATAACCTATAGCCAACCTACAACCGCACGCACACTTACATGACACCAATGCTGCTGGCTGCGGAAGGTTGCGGGGGACGGACTCGAACCATCGACCTGCAGGTTATGAGCCTGCCGAGCTAACCAACTGCTCCACCCCGCGTAAGGCACATGTGACACATGCGTGGGCCCCTTGTACCAAATTCTAAAGGTCTTAGCAACTGAGAAATAAAAATTTCTCAGCACCCGTACCAGCGGGCAGGGCTACCAGTACCTGAAATCCGCCCCAGAGCGGCGTTGCCTTGTCAATGGCGAGCGCGGGCAGTAAATGCTTTCGGGGGG
>NZ_AFMS01000011.1 GCF_000215485.1 Anaplasma marginale str. Florida | reverse complement strand
TTGGTTGGGCTGAGATGCCAAAGTTGGGCTGGGACCTCAGTGGGCAGAGGCTTGTGTGATTGGGAAGACAACATTGGGTAAGTCTCAAACCTGTAGAGTGTGGTTAGGTGGTACAGGTGATTCTGGTCAGTGTGTGTAGATGGTGCAGGAGCATAGGGCTTTGTGTGGGTAAACGCGAGCAACCACGGTGTCACAGGTACAAACAGTCGGAACTGCGTCGTTTTATAACTAGACTGCAGGGGCTGAGGGGATCTGGGTGGTGGTGTGAGAGAGTAGGGACTAGGTAGAGGTTGGGAGATACCAGTTACCGGGTAGTGATACTGGTGCAGAGGGCTGTGGCGGTGCAGCTACATTGGGTACCGGAAGAGATACCTAAGTGTGTGGGGAAGAGTGGCATGGGGGTGTTTTCCGACATGCACATAGCCGCCTAATATAACGCACTTCATACCGCGGCAATTTTGTATATCCCCCGTAACGTAAGGTTAAGGTTTTTCCCGGAAGCTGGCATCAACATCAAAGTGTTAGGTGAGTCACGATGCAGCAGCCCCTTGAATACATAACAGAGCTTACCATGCAGATTGTTTTTGTGATAGAAAAAGAGATGGAATGCCTGCGCCTGCGTGATAAGCAAAAATTCAGGGCGTTACAAGATATAGAAGGGGAATTACTTCAACTCCTGGAAAAGACTCGCAG
>NZ_AFMS01000012.1 GCF_000215485.1 Anaplasma marginale str. Florida | reverse complement strand
TGGCAACTAGTTCACCTAGTTTGTTCTTGAGCTTATCAGCCAGCTTCTGTATCTTTCCACCCTGACTTCCCGTCCCGGGTTCTATCCCAGCTACCTGCCACTTCAACGCTCCTAGGCTCTTCACCTCCCCTAGTTTCTTCTCCAACTCCTTGAGATTCTCCTTTAGCGTACCATACCTCTCCGCTGACTTAAGCGTTGTTATCTCCGCCTTCGCCTCCTCCTGTATCTTAGCCTCTAGCTTCAGCAGCTCTCCCTCCTCGTTGATTTTCTCTATCTCCTTCTTTAGTTCTCCCATAGTTTCTAGCTTCTTCTCTAGGTCTACTAACTTCCGTATTTTCTCGAGCTCCTTCAGCGTTGCCTTCATTTCCCCCAGTGTCTGAGCTCTCTTCCCAGGCACTAGCTCATCTAACTGTCCTAGCGTCCCCAGTACCCAAATCTCATCTAGTTTACCTGCCACTGCTGTTATAGCTTGTGGATTCAGATCCTTACGTATACCTTGCTCATTCTGCTGTAGTCTCTTAAACTTTTCACTCAATCTCTCTTCCAGCAGATCCAGCTGTCCTCCCAATGCTCTAATCTTCTCAGTCAGTTGTAATCCCTCATGAGCCTCTAATCCTTGTGATTTCTGCTTCTCTGCCAATCTCTTAACTTCCTTAATCTCAGCCAGCATCCTCAGCTGCTCTTCTAGCCCCAATTCCTTCAGTTCCCTTATCGCTGCTAATTCTTCTACTGTTCCTCCTAGCCCCTTGAGACTTTCCTGCTTCTTGAGCTTCTCGGCCATGATTCCTAACGCTCCTCCTTTATCCGCTAGTTCCTTGAGCTGCCTAACTTCCCGTATTTCGCCTTTAGTTCCCAATGCTCCTCCTTTATCCGCTAGTTCCAGCTCCGCCAGCTTTTTCTCAGCCTGCTCCTG
>NZ_AFMS01000013.1 GCF_000215485.1 Anaplasma marginale str. Florida | reverse complement strand
CTGCTACCAGTAGTACTAGTACCGGCACCATCAGCTTGCAGGGGATGGCGAATAACATTAATAGCCTGAGTAAGGAGGACAAGGCCATAGTTGCTGGGGCTTTTGCTAGAGCTGTTGAAGGTGCGGAGGTGATAGAGGTCAGGGCTATAGGGTCTACTTCTGTAATGCTCAATGCTTGGCATTGCCACCACAGCTGGAGTGCGTGGTACCACCACTACACCTTCCTAGTATACTTAGTGCAGTTAAAGTTCTCTGCATTCACACACCTAATTACTCGACCCTGGCGCCACTACCTCCGCACCCTCAGCTCTTGCCATCACCTACGCCTGCTTCTTACGCACTTCGGCGCAGTCATGAAGGTACTGCCACTGGGAATCAGTTATGTGGAGGATGCGAGCTTTGACTGTGCCAATTATAGGGGGAGTACTACCACATCAAGCCAAGTGGCTGCTAGGTAGTGATGGTGCAGAGAGCTGTGTTGGTGGTAAGTTGGGCTGAGGTGTCGGAGCTGGGAATACGAGTCTATAGATGGTAGAGGTGCCACACAGGTAATTAGGGTGCGCCCCAAACCTATAGAGGCTGGGAGACCTAGGTGGTGCCCAGTAGAGTTGGAAGATTAGG
>NZ_AFMS01000014.1 GCF_000215485.1 Anaplasma marginale str. Florida | reverse complement strand
TGTGGTGGAATTCGGTCGTAAGGATATGGCGCTTCAGAGGTTTAAAGGTCTTGGTGAGATGAACGCAGACCAATTGTGGGATACTACGCTCAATCCTGAGACCAGGACGTTGCTGAAGGTCAAAATATCGGACTATGCTGCAGCCGATTCCATCTTCTCGGTGCTAATGGGCGATCTTGTCGAACCCAGAAGGGACTTCATTAACGATAACGCGCTCAGAGTCGAAAATATTGACTCATAAGGTTTTCTTTCCAGGTGTAGTTGCCGCGTCTATGGCCTAGGTTGTTGGGATTATACCCGGTCGCATTAGTTGGGGTATCTTTTAGTTTTACTTCCGCGCTATTTCCGGACCTATCTTGGTTATTGTTGTTGACGGGGTGATGTCACCTGATAAAATTGGTCCTGTTTTTAGGAGGTTACGATGGCAAAAGGTGGCAAGGTTGCTAAAACTGCTAGCAAAAATAATCCTAACCAACGTAAGAAAGGTAGCTCTGCCAAGATGTATGCCGGAAAGGCAGTGAAGCCCGTAAGGTACGTTGATAGGGATAAAGGGCACGTGTTCATGGCGGCCCAGTTTGACGACGGTAATCTGGTCGAGGGCTCTGACGGGATTCCGGTGCAGTGGTCAAGCATATAGGGGTGCCGTGGTCAAGGTGGTAGTAAACTCTACGGAGATAGAAGTCGAAGAGGGGGTTACTGTCCTCCAGGCATGTGAGAGCGCCGGGGTCGAAATTCCGAGGTTTTGCTATCACGAACGTCTGGCTATAGCCGGAAATTGCAGGATGTGCCTGGTGGAAATTACCGGGCAACCCAAGCTCGTTGCTTCGTGCGCCATGCCTGTATCTGAAGGTATGGAGATAAGCACTGGCAGCGAAAGGGTGCGCAAGGCCAGGGAAGGTGTACTTGAGCTACTACTGATAAATCATCCTCTGGATTGCCCAATTTGTGATCAAGGGGGAGAGTGCGACCTGCAAGATCAAGTTATGGGCTACGGGCGCGGTATCGGTAGGTATGATGAATGTAAAAGGGCCGTATCGAAAAAGGCATTTGGCCCCCTTATAGAAAACTCGATGAACCGGTGCATCCACTGCACCAGGTGTGTGAGGTTTCTGTCAGATGTTGCAGGAACATATGAGTTCGGCACCTTTGGCAGGGGGGAAAGCATGGAGATAGATTCTTGCATCAAGCAGGGTGTGCTTTCCGAGTTGTCTGGCAATATAATAGATCTATGCCCCGTAGGCGCTCTTACCTCAAAGCCGTATTCATTCAAGGCCAGGCCGTGGGAGCTCTCTCATTGTGACACGATAGACGTCTTAGATGCTGTGTGCAGCAATATCAGGGTCGACTCTCGCGGTCTTGAGGTCATGCGCGTTCTGCCGAGGCTGAATGAAGACATAAATGAGGAGTGGATTTCAGATAAAACGAGATTCTCGTACGATGGCTTGAATGTTCAGCGCCTGGATAAGCCTTATGTGAGAAAGCGCAATAAGCTTGTAGAGGCTAGTTGGGATAAAGCGCTTGGACTGGTTATGGAACGCTTCCGTAATACGCCGCCTGGTGGTATAGCCGCGATTTCTGGTGACCTGGCGGATTGTGAATCTATGTTTTTGTTGAAAAAGCTGATGTGTCACCATGGTAGCGAAACCATGGAATGCAGGCAAGATGGAGCTAAACTGCCGCCAAACCCCAGAAGTATGTACCTGTTTAATACGTCGATTGCAGGCATAGAAGAGGCAGACTTGTGCTTGCTGGTGAATGCGAACCTGAGGTTTGACGCACCCATAATAAATGCCAGACTGCGCAAACGATATCTGGGCGGCGGCATTGTTATTGCTGCTGCGGGATGTGGTTTTGACTACACATATGCGGTGCAGGATTTGGGGCGAGAGCTCAGCGTGTTACGGGATATTTACGATGGACATCACGAATTTTGCGGGGCTTTGCAGGCTTCAAAAAGGCCGATGATTGTGCTAGGGCAAGACGCGCTCGTTTCGGATGTAGGAGGGGAAGTATTGGAGCTGGCTGCCCGCATTGCAGAGAAGTTTAATATGGTTCGGGATGACTGGAATGGGTTTAATGTGCTTCACAGAGCGGCCGCTAGGGTTGGGGGGTTGGATATAGGCTTCCTTCCGAAAGATCCAAACAAAGTTGGAGTACGCGAGATTTTGCATAAGGCTTCCAGTGGCGATTTCCAGATGTTATATCTTCTCGGTGCGGATGAGATAGATCTCGGCCCCGTAAAGGACGCCAATCCTGCGCTCTTTGTGGTGTATCAGGGGCATCATGCGGACCGTGGTGCGCACATTGCGGATGTTGTACTGCCCGGTGCTGCGTATACGGAAAAAAGGGCCACTTACGTCAATACTGAAGGGAGGGTGCAAAGAACTGAGGTTGCGGTTCGCTCCCCTGGGGATTCAGTGGAGGATTGGATGATATTAAATATGCTGGCAGAGCGCGTTGGATGCGATTTTCGTTATAGTTCAGTTTTTGACGTTTGGAAGGAGCTTGCGAGCGTTGGCGACCAGTTTAGGGAAGAAAACATAGGGAGCTTGGTTGCTGCAAAATGGTCCGCGCCTAGCAAAGGCGGTAAGCCGCGGTTGCCCGCATTGAAGGGGGAGTTTACTGTTGAGCGAAGGAATTTTTATATGACTGATCCTATAAGCAGGGCGTCTGCGACCATGGCCAAGTGTACTAAATTTTTCACAGAGAAAGCCTGCTGATATGGATATCCTCCAGAGATTGATGGCTCAACTGTTGTCGTCTGGGTCGTCGGTTTTTGTCATGCTCTCCGCGATTGTGGGAGTTATGATTTCGGTTGCGTACCTTGTATACATGGAGCGCAAAGTTATTGCCTTTATGCAGCTGAGGCACGGTCCGAGCGTTGTTGGGCCGTTTGGCCTGCTACAACCGTTTGCTGACGCGCTAAAGCTGGTGACCAAAGAAAGTATTGTTCCGCTGCAGTCGAGGAATTTTGCTTTCTTTATTGCGCCTGTTATCACATTCACTCTCGCGCTGTCTGGGTGGGCGGTCATACCTCTTGGGGCCAGTACGTATGTGGTCAACGGCGTTGAAACTACCATTCCCGCGTCTATTGCCAATATCAATTTGGGGGTTTTATACATCTTTGCCATATCTTCTCTAGAGGTTTACGGGATCATCATGGCAGGATGGTCTAGTGGCTCAAAGTATGCGTTTCTAGGCGCAATCAGATCTGCCTCCCAGATGATTTCCTATGAGGTGTCCATGGGGCTGGTTGTCCTGTCAGTGGCTGTATCGGCTGGGTCTCTAAGATTGGTTGACATTGTTGTGATGCGTCACACCATGCCGTACTGGGTGGATTTGCTATTGCTGCCCATGGCGTTCGTGTTTTTTATTTCAATACTCGCCGAGACGAATCGCCATCCTTTTGATCTGCCTGAGGCCGAGTCGGAACTGGTTTCCGGATATAACGTTGAGTATTCATCCATGCCGTTCGCCATGTTCTTTTTGGGTGAATATGCCAACATGATTCTCGTCAGTGCCATGATGACGATATTCTTTTTGGGTGGGTGGTATCCCCCAATAGACGTCCAATTTCTGTATTTGATTCCCGGATTTGTGTGGTTCTGCCTGAAGGTTCTGTTGCTGCTGTTTTGCTTTATATGGGTCAGAGCGACCATACCACGCTATCGGTATGACCAGCTCATGAGATTGGGATGGAAAGTATTTCTGCCGTTTTCTTTCGTGTGGGTGATGGTGGTTTCTGGGGTACTTTTATATCTAGATAAGCTGCCTAAGTAACAGCGGCCGCGTGAGACCCTCCCACAATTGCCTAGAGGTCGGGTGCGCAAGCCGCTCGCGAACTTTTAGGCTGGGGGAACAGCTTGGTACGCTGTAGATACAAGCTGGGTCTGCATCCTCCTGTAAATTTTAATATGTAAGGCAACTATTGCCGCTCAATTCCCCCTCGTGCTGTTTTACCTCTGGAGTAGGGGTAGGTGTTCTAGGTAGACCTGAGCCATCATGCTCTTCATTCTCCACAAGTGTTATCGAGGTTTCTGGAAAGCTTTGGCCTGAGCCTGTCCAATTCTCAGCACGAAGTATTTGTGCGCCTATACTGGGGGATGCATCCCTATCATCAGGTCCTGTTTTCCGTTGCAATGACTCTGCTGCGCTGTCATGCCCAGATGTAGTACTGCGCAAACTGTCGGTCAGCCCCGCTATCGCACTTTCCAGCGTTTGTTTGGCGTCACTGGATAACCGTGCTAGTACCGGTGCTTGCTCTGAATCTGTGGAAGAAGCTGTGGAAGACCTACTGCGGGTTGAGAAAGTGCTGGACACACTGCTACTTCGCGCTCTCTCTTTCTTGTGTTCAAACTGCTCCGTAATTTCTTGCACCGAGCCAGAAAAAATTTCCTGCGGACTGCCGAGCTCTGTTGCAGCATGCAAACAGGTATTTGTTATATCTTTGAGGAGTCTCTGCCCATCTGTCTGATCAATGGCTGACTCTTCTCCAGCTCCCAACTGCGGCCACGTTATACCTGATGGTGGCTGCGCCCTTTCTTGTTCCACCGCCTCTACGATCCTCGGCAGATATTCCAGAGAGATTCGCATTGTAAAGTTATTAGAGGATCTACGTGCAATTTCCCGGACCGACGATAGCGCGGACTTTATTTGACTATCAACTTCTGCTCCAAATCCGTAAGGTGAGTTATATTCCTCGGAGAGTTTTTGGCCACTATCCTCTATTTGTATGTCATCATTGGTTATTTGCAGTATCGGGGTGCCGAGCACAGCGCATCTTGCGCCATGGTCACGCATAACTTCCACTATTGCCTCTGCTATTGCTGATTTTCGCCTATCTGCACTGAGCGTAGTATCGTTCTCTATAGTTTTGTGTCGTGATGATAGAGCTGATGCAATATCCTCAATATTGCAGGTAGCTGGTATGTCAAATGCGTAGTAAGAGCCGGTCTGCTTACACACGTGCATGATACTCTGCCAAGCAGTCACTGTATCTAGGACGCCTGCCTCTGATACAGTTTCCTGGTCTTCATGGCTTTGATCTGAAGCCAGGTTGTTGCTGCTGTCCTGTACTCCTAGGCCGCGCAATATATCAGCAGTTTTCTGTGAGAGCTGTGATGAAGGGGGAGTTTTGCGTCCTCAACATAGGGGTATTGCTCCGCTACATCTGGTGCCGCAAGTGCACTGCTAGCTTGCCCTGTGTGCAGCCCGGCGTCATAAGTGGGATCCCATGAAAGCTCGTGGAGGTCCTCTTCTGCCACACTTAGACTATCTGCCTGCGTGCAATACTCTTCATCCTCTGCGCTTATCACGCCTTCGTCGTCGCTTGTAAACGACGCAAAGCTTACTGATCTGCTGCGTTCCCGATCCAAGCTGTGTTGTTCGCCCGTTTCATGGGGTGCAGATTGCCGCGCGCTTGGCATCCCGTACGCAGTGCTGGCCTGTCTTCTTGATCCCACGGTAATTTCATCGCACAGCATGCAGGTGTTCGCGATATCCTTCAATATCCTTTCTCCATCTGCCGAGCTAATGTTAGGGGCGTTTAGATCAACCTCTGTAGGGGGGCTATCCTTGATTTTCTGTACAGCTATTGCCAACATAGGAAGATGCCGCAGAGGCATGTTGATTGTACAATCCACCGAGGACCGATCGCAAACGTCTGTTATGAACTGTAGCCCTGACTTTATTTCAGCATCAAGATCTTTTCCAAACCCGTAAGGAGAGGTCCAGTGATCGGGTATGCTGATGTTGGGGTGTTGCACCACACCGTTGAGCACAGTGACCGTTGGGTTTGTGCCCAAATCTTTAAATTCAATGTTATGTTGCGCCAACGTTGCGGGGATCGCCTCCTTGAGTTCGCGTGCAGCGTCTTCCTTCCCAGCATCATCGTCTGCCGTATATTGGTCACGAAGCGCCTTAATAGCTGCGGCGGCTGAGGCCACATCGCTATTTTCGTTGGTATTAAATGCATAATAGTTGTTAATATAGTTGCACACGCCCGTTATGCTGGCCCACTCCCGAGTCCCCTGTGCACCATCTTGTATATATTTGAGGGTGCCAACAGCGTGTGCACTTTGCTCAGTTGTAGCAGCTGCATTGACGCGTTCAAAGTTTGTCAACGCGCTAGCCGTTGGTTGTGGTATAGCTTCTTCCTGGTCGGAGTGTTGCTTTGAATTGCCGATGCTGTCACCGCCAATATTTGCTGCTGCGTCTACAGTGTTGCCGCGTACTTCGTCAACGGCGCCGTGATCCTGCCCATCAATTACACTATGTGGCTCAGAGCTGTACGTAGATTTCCCCGCGTCATCTGTTGCCTCCTCGCCGTATGCTTGTGCGGTTGGGTAAGGTGTAGTAGGGGATTCCTCAGTTCCGTCTTCACGTCCAACCCCACTGTACATTTGCGCTGTGTCTGTGTGCGGTGGGCCAGGCTCTGTCTGAGGAGACACACTGGCGCTAGAGCCATCCCCTAGGTCAGCTATACTGCCGCGCGGTACAGGGTGCAGTGGCTGAGGATCTTCTGCCTCAGGCCTCACATCAGGGTAAGACGCACTCCGCTGCCTACCACGAGTTGTACCACCCGGCTCTTCTTGTATAGCATTAACGTCTTGTGTGGTGAGCGATGCCATATTTCCGTCATGTCCGGGTTCGCGGTTCCCGGGGTTTTGCGCTTCACTATGGGGTGACTGCAACCCTTCCGCGTGCGGTTGACCAACCTCTGCCCGAAAAGACGCACCGCCGTCGGGGCCATCCCTTCGGTCAGCGGTACTGCTGCGCGGTGCAGGGTGTGGTGCAGAGCTTAGTTCAGAGCCAGAGACACCGTTAATGTAGTTCTGTAGTTGGGGTAGGTCAGAATCTGATTCTTTCGGCCTTACATCAGGGTAAGATGCACTCCGCTGCCTACGATATGCTGTGCCACTGCGCTCTTGTACGTCGGCGCTTGGGTCACTATGTGCGTCCTGCATGACGGGCGTTGCCGCATCTCCATCACGTTCAGGACCTCGTTCTCCTGAGCGCTGTTCGCCCATATCGGGTGATTGCCCTGTTTCCTGCGCGACGTCTAGGCTTCGCGCACGATCCGCTGCAACTTGCGCTGGTTCAGCTTTCCAGACGCCGTTTCTCAGCGCATCTTCCAGAGAAAACCCTCCTACGTATACCCTACAGTTGTTGAAGTTTAACTTTTCCCCTTTGCTGCCACATTTGTTTATGGAATCAGGTGCTACGCTTATCTTCCCGTCCGCATGGACCATTACGACCACTTTCTGTTCGGGGCCTTGCGCCGGCTTCCAGGATAAAGTCAGCTTTACGACGCCTTCAGTAGCTACATAGTTGCGCTTGTTGCCTACTTTTTCTACGTAACCTCGGTCTTGGCCTTGGTTAAAGTCAAATGTAGCTTTACTCAAATTGTTCTTGTTACATAAGTCACTGTAGAGCAGCTTGGTGGCCAATAGCGTGCCACCGCCCAGTTTTATCGCTATAGTCGCGCCAGATATGTCGCAGTGTGAGGATTGGTCTTTCTCCTTGTGCCTGACGAAGCGTTTGTCCGTTTCGTTTTGTGCCTCTTGC
>NZ_AFMS01000015.1 GCF_000215485.1 Anaplasma marginale str. Florida | reverse complement strand
TCGCTGACGAGCTATCATCTGACTGGGTGGACACATACTCTGCTGACATAACACACACACAAACAAATAAACCCTACACTGCCAGGGGCACAGCGTACAAACTTGTGCGACGTAAAACGAACGACCCAACATCGGGAAAGAGGACAACCACACAACCAGCACGCTATCACACCGGCGGCCTGATTGTAACATACGGAACGTGTAATCGCAAGATTAATATACTAAATTTTAACAATTGGGGAGCACAACCATACTGCACAGTATATGGAAATGTCTGCCATAAGCACAATACTACAGCCGTAAACATCACTCAAGCGTTGCGTTGTAATGCAGGTACCATAGCACGGATTAAGGCATGATACTAAACTGTAGCAGGTTAACCAATATGTAATCCAACGAAGGTAGACTACTCGGAGGTTATCGCACCTGCTACAGCGTGGAAGTTTATCCCGCATGACACTCGGGTGCACGCTTCAGAGGGAATCATGAATAGTTATGAGAGCAACGATCGGTACGACGATATAGAGTCAATCATCAGGGAATACCTAGGCAATAGGATGCTAACCTCTTGTGTGGCCGCCGCTTTGCTGAACACGCTGCTGCTGCATGCAATATGTTATCTACTATTTGTCAATCGGGCCAATATTTCAAAAGAGCTGGGTGTGGTTTTGTTGAGGCCATTTGCGGTCCTGGTGATGATTGCAGCGATGCACGTTGCCAGCATGATACTCGCAAGACCTAGCTTGCTGTTTTTTAGGCACAAGAACAGGCGGGCTCTCAGAATTTACTCAGTAGGCGCAGAGTGGAATAAGTCTTTCGGCAGAAGCGTCTGACGTCGTGTACCTTGCAAACTACATAAACCACAAGCCAATAGATGCAGCGTGATTCTACGCCAAAGCCCTGACATGCGTTTCTGCATACCCCAGGGCGGCAAGTGGCACGTAAGCTGCCACAGGCAATATCTCACTCGGGCGGGACGAGTCGGCTCCCTTGAGAAAGTGGTCATGTATCCCATTGTGGCAGCGGTAGATCGTTTCAACCCAGGAATTGATAGGACCCGGCGCATCTTATACCAATTTGATGATACTTTTTCGTAACCCTACCGGAACAAATCCGAATCTTCGGCGCAACCACCGCCGAATGCCAAGTGCATGCATCAAAATTCCCACAGATGGAGAGTTTACCCACATAGCACAAATGACAAAGCCCGTATACATCAATGAGGCTCGACCAAACCGCACCCTGTAGGCAGCCGCTCCCGCCACAGCATCAATTTAGTTGTGCTCCCACAGCCACGCAGAGGAAAGGCCACAATGGCACTCAAGATTTTTAGCTTATCGCATTGTAATGGCGTAGCCAGGTTTGAGGTGGCATCTGCGCATAACACCTTATCTTCCGCTAGACTATCACGCCAGCCACACATCCCGTACTATCCACCATGGTCGCAATAAACTGCCGGCCGCTATATGCTGACGACCCGCTGAAAGCGCCTACGCCGCAGTGTTAGGAGCAAATCTTTCGTGGCTGTTTGGCAACAAAGGCAGTAAAAACACTTACAATCCGAAAGGAATAGCAGGCGTGGTGGGATTTGCGCACACATCTGGACCATCACCCCGTGCTATGCGCGCTTCCTGCCGCCTAACTGACGTCCAGCCCAAAAGCAGTGCCTTGGCTGAATGCTGGGCAAGCTGTCTGATGTAAATCGGACTTGAAAGTACGACAGGGTGAGCCGGATGTCGGCCACAATCGCCACAAGTAAAGCCATAGCCCAGATTGTGCACGCAGTCACACCAGGCTCATGCATTCATGCGCGTCAGTCCTTCATTTTTAGGGCCTGTATGAACGCGCTTTGAGGAACGTTGACATTACCAATAGACCGCAACCTCTTTTTTCCCTTCTTCTGCTTTTCCAGAAGTTTCATCTTTCTCGTCACGTCGCGCCCGTACACCTTAGCCGTTACGTCCTTTCTGTAGGGAGATATAGTTTCCCGAGCTACAATTTTCGCCCCTACAGCGGCTTGGATCGCAACTTTGTACTGCTGTCTGGGAATCAAATCCTTGAGCCTTTCGCATATTTCCCGACCTCGAGACTCAACCTTAGATTTGTGTATTATGCACGACAGCGCATCAACGGGCTCAGAGTTAATAAGAATGGTAAGTTTAGATATCTCTGTTGGCACGTAGCCGTCTACGTACCAATCCAAACTCGCATATCCCTTGGAAACGGATTTCAGCGAGTCATAAAAGTCAAATACCACCTCCGCCAGAGGCAGGCGATATTTTAGCAGGGCCATGCTGCCGGTGTAAGACAAATCCACCTTCTCCCCACGCTTACTATTGCAAAGGGCAAGTATTGAACCAAGATATTGATCAGGCACCATAATTGTTGCCGCGATCCAAGGCTCCTCTACCCCAAGTATTTCGTGGGACTCGGGTAGATCATTCGGATTATGAACCTCCTTAGTAACACGGTGCTTGTCGGTAACCCTATACACGACGCTGGGCGCGGTTGCGGTAAGATCGAGATCAAACTCGCGCTCCAGCCTTTCCTGCACCACTTCCAGATGCAGCATGCCCAAAAACCCGCAACGAAAGCCGTACCCGAGTGCAGTAGAGCTCTCCATATCGAACGTGAAGCTTGAATCATTCAACTGCAACTTTCC
>NZ_AFMS01000016.1 GCF_000215485.1 Anaplasma marginale str. Florida | reverse complement strand
ATCCCCAACCCACACAGACATTGTAGTCTGGGCTGGAACGATAGTTATGGTGTGTTGTTGTGAAATTCATACTCATAACTTTATATATCCGGCTTCTATTCGAGATTTTGATTTATTTTCCATAATATATATTATGTATTCAAGCTAATTGAGAAATTTTCTATCCATTTCCGCCCCAAATTCTCACATACTTCTTCAAGTTTGAGTTTTAACGTCGGAACAGAAGCGGGATTGGCATCCCCTTCCCTACTAGATTGCTCTAATTTGTGGGCGTGCCTCCTCTGCCGATATTGTGTTATGAGCCCATAATAAGAACTGCGTCATGCTGTCAACTTGGTCATCATGCTTGTAGTACGGAAATGAACATACCTCTTGTTCAAAATCACCCAGCCATGAAGCTTCGTGTGGGAGAAATACACGGCCTGACTCTACCATCGGGATAATCTTAAAAACCCTAATGTCTTTTGTACCTGTAGGGACAACCGATATGATCGGCAGATGGCTCAACTCTTGGGTAAGTTGAATACCGCTTGCCTTGCTCTCAATAAGTACGGCATGCGGCTTCCACAGGCTTTCCAAGTGCAAAACTAATCCCTTGAGCGCGACGTATTTGAGTTTGACTCTGTGTACTTCCAGTAGGAAGAAGTCCCTACCCTTGTGTGCCCAGATGGTGCATACACTAAAATTGCTACTACGGACCGTGGTACTCGCGGTGTCCCAACTTTGCACTATCACACACTCTTTGTGTGGTATTGGATCAACATAACGCCTGAACCATTGACGCTTTATGATGCCTTTGCCCAGATTTATAGGATCTTGTTGGTATTGCGAGGAAAACGCGTATGTCCCAACGTCTTGCTTCAAGCGCTCTATGTACCGAACACTCATGCTTTTGCGCAAAGGCTCGTTATCTTGCCTCACATGCAATATCCTCCTCGATTTTCGGCCATTGCTCCGTAGTATACGTGGCAAAGCAAAAGCATACACTTTGGTTTTTCTGGTGGATACCAGTGGTAGGGATAAATGGTGCCAACTGTTGCCATAGCCCTTTTTTGCTAATAAATGCCCGGTTAGATCTTCTGTGTGCAGCCTATGCATGACCACAACCACAACTCCGTTTTTCCTATCGTTCAACCTTGTCAACAGGCTTTGATCGAACCAATTGCAGACTTTTTGTCTATATGTTTTACTTTCAGATTGTAAAGGATTCATCGGATCATCCACTATCAGGAAATTGCCACCCTCCCCCGTAATTGTTCCTCCAACTGAGGTGGCAAATCTATACCCTAGCTGTGTAGTTTGGAACCGATGCTTTGTATTTTGATCTCTGACGATTTTTACTTCCGGAAACAGCTCCTGGTACCAAGTAGCTTGCAATACATACCTGTATCCAATGAAAACCTTTCGCTTAAAATTTGCGAGTAACTTGCGGCTATAATACGAGCTTTTGGGTTTAAACCTAAAATCCATGCGGGCCATGCAACGCTCACGCATATAGACTTCATAGATCTTGGTGGTACGTTTATTATAAGGCGCTTAATTTCCCCAGCTAAAGCCGCTTCCAACCTGTCTGACATTGCTCTTATATGCCAGTTGTCAACGTATCGGCTATCGGTGGCGACAGTCCCAAAGACAAGCTTTAGAAATTCAATAAATTTCATACAATAACTTCCGGTTGATTTCAGATTTTTTGCATCTGCTTGTGGTTTATGGGTTACCGCGCGATGCACATACAACCATGTCTGCGGCCTGAATCTTTTTCCTTTTCCTTCTGTTGATGCTCAAGTCCTTTGAGAATGTATTGCACAACGACGTCTCCTTTGAACATTTGCGGGAAAATTAGTGCGAATAGCAGATTCATTAGAAGCTTAAAGATAAACGATATACCTTTCTTATTCTGCGGTTTTTTCAATGCACGGCCGTATATTGCGGCTTCACGTATGTTGGATTCTTTGGTTTGTCCTGCCCTCTGCGTTGGGTCCATACCGTGTGCAACTTTCACTTTTAGCATGGTCTTGAATACAGAGTGAGTTGAATGTGCCACTCTGTGTTGCCACTGTTTGTGTGCGCATGTAGCCGCCTTTTTCACTTTGCACACGCGTATAATATCCTCTATACTCCGGGAAGATTGTTTGCACTGCAACATCCTTCTTGGCGCGATATCGGCCCTTGCTGTCCACTTGTTGTGTGTGCGTACTTTATACTTCTCGAGAAGGTGCAGATGCTCCTTCCGGGGCCTTCCTACACCTATCGCTTTTGACGTGCATGAGCGCGCATGGGCGTGGGTTTTTAGTATCCCACGCACTATCATGGCTTGGCTGGGTGTACCGTGCCTTAACACAAGCCCTATATAGCGCTTCGCTTCCGGGGAGTACTTGCTTGCTATTTGGCCGTGGAAAACTACCCTGCCCATGTATGAGAACGTGCAATATATGCGCAATCTTACATGTTTGAGATAAACTTATAGTTAATTTATTCATATGTTGAGAGTTAGTCGTCTTTCGCGTTTTGATAGTAGTGAACTAGCCCACTGCTAATCAGCGCCACGTTGAAAGTGCCTAAATTTCCGACCTCATAATGCCACTCATATAGCTCAACAAAGCACGTCATAGTCACTTTTGTTCTCCAAATGTTGCTGCCAAGCAGCAATGTACAATTCAGAGCGCGGTTTTCAAATGAACCCTCCAGCAATACGCTTTCTGCCGCTGAATGTTCTGCAATTCCCGTGACGCGCACCGCAACATTCTTGTCTCCTGCGCCGTTGAGAGAGTTTTTCCACCCCCTGAGAGAGCGCTTCTAATCTCAGAATTTTTGTTACGTAATGTTAGTCGAACGCTCTGAATACCATTTAAAGTGACGTAGTCGCCGCTTTCATTTCCGAATTTTAAGACTATCATCTATTAACACCTCAAAGCTCAGGGTAGATTGAAAGATCTCTCCGTTTCGCACTACTCTATATCCCTTACTGACAAATATGAATTCCTGCTCCTGGAGCAGCTGCTGTAATGCATTCCTTGCGTACTTCGCAATTTTTATGGTTTCTAGAATGCCGTAACTGAAGATGTAGCATGCCATGTGCGCTTTGCAAGCCACTTTGTCAAATGTTGCTATATCTTCAGCATGGCGTATATGCAGATGAGCATACGGTATGCTTGCAACGGTGGGGGCCTGCTCATATATGCAGCTCACTAAATTTCTCATGATATGGTCCGATCTCAGGCGCTCCAATACCAAAACATACAGGTCTGCAATGTTCACAGCACTAGCCTTACTTCCCTAAAGGGCATGTATATCTCCTTGATAAACGCCAGATGTTCGACGGTCATGGAATCTCGCCTTTTATAGGCGACTGCTACATGGTGCAATATTCCATGCTTGATTTGTGTGGGAACGTCCCGCATGTCCGCGTACCCAGCCTCGTACACTATCTCTATTTTTGTGGCGCCGATTGCCGCGTGTACCACACTAGATTGCAGATTATCAATGGAATACTCTTTTCTTGTGACGGAGCGCAAAGAAGTATTTTGCGTTGCTACGCTCACAGATACTACAGAAACAACTGGGCCAAACGGCAAATATATTTTTTTGGAATATTGCCTCTACTGTAGGATAATACCCAGGTTTGCCTGCCGAGAGATTGTCCTATATACCATTGAGCGTACTCTGAAGACATTGATATGATGCTTGTCAGTAAGCTGTCCTCACTGCTGTTGTTG
>NZ_AFMS01000017.1 GCF_000215485.1 Anaplasma marginale str. Florida | reverse complement strand
AATTCCCATGGCGTGACGGGCAGTGTGTACAAGACCCGAGAACGTATTCACCGTGGCATGCTGATCCACGATTACTAGCGATTCCGACTTCATGCCCTCGAGTTACAGAGGACAATCCGAACTGAGACGACTTTTTACGGATTAGCTCAGCCTTGCGACGTTGCAACCTATTGTAGTCGCCATTGTAGCACGTGTGTAGCCCACCCCATAAGGGCCGTGCTGACTTGACATCATCCCCACCTTCCTCCAGTTTATCACTGGCAGTTTCCTTAAAGTGCCCGGCATTACCCGCTGGTAACTAAGGATGAGGGTTGCGCTCGTTGCGGGACTTAACCCAACATCTCACGACACGAGCTGACGACAGGCATGCAGCACCTGTGCGAGGCCCAGCCGAACTGCGCCCTTCTGTTAAGAAGGATCTAGCCTCCATGTCAAGAAGTGGTAAGGTTTTTCGCGTTGCATCGAATTAAACCACATGCTCCACCGCTTGTGCGGGTCCCCGTCAATTCCTTTGAGTTTTAGTCTTGCGACCGTAGTCCCCAGGCGGAGTGCTTAACGCGTTAGCTACAACACAGAGGCAAAAGCCCCCACATTCAGCACTCATCGTTTACAGCGTGGACTACCAGGGTATCTAATCCTGTTTGCTCCCCACGCTTTCGCACCTCAGCGTCAGTACCGGACCAGACAGCCGCCTTCGCCACTGGTGTTCCTCCTAATATCTACGAATTTCACCTCTACACTAGGAATTCCGCTATCCTCTTCCGGACTCTAGTCCTGCAGTATTAAAAGCAGCCCCAGGGTTAAGCCCTGGTATTTCACCTTTAACTTACCAAACCGCCTACATGCCCTTTACGCCCAATAATTCCGAACAACGCTTGCCCCCTCCGTATTACCGCGGCTGCTGGCACGGAGTTTGCCGGGACTTCTTCTGTAGGTACCGTCATTATCTTCCCTACTGAAAGAGTTTTACAACCCTAAGGCCTTCCTCACTCACGCGGCATAGCTGGATCAGGCTTGCGCCCATTGTCCAATATTCCCCACTGCTGCCTCCCGTAGGAGTCTGGACCGTGTCTCAGTTCCAGTGTGGCTGATCATCCTCTCAGACCAGCTACAGATCACCGCCTTGGTAGGCCATTACCCCACCAACTAGCTAATCTGACATAGGCTCATCTAATAGCGATAAATCTTTCCCCCGCAGGGATTATACAGTATTACCCACCATTTCTAGTGGCTATCCCATACTACTAGGTAGATTCCTATGCATTACTCACCCGTCTGCCACTAACCATACACGCAGCAAGCTGCGTATACGGTCCGTTCGACTTGCATGTGTTAAGCTTGCCGCCAGCGTTCGTTCTGAGCCAGGATCAAACTCTCAAGTTTGATTAAAATCACAAAAGCAAATTATGATCTGGACTCATGCAAAAACCAAAAACAAAATAAGCTTAAGTGCACTAAATAAAATATTTAGCTGCGCGCACCGCCGCCTCTATTTCTACTCTAAAGTTTCCCTTCCAACTAATCAAGCAACAGGGCCACCTCAGCCCCGGGTAGGAGTATCTACCATAGCCCAAACCCTGTCAACAACTTTTAAGAACTTTTTTCGTCGCTGGTGTCCCACGTAAAAGCACCACGGACGGGTTTTCCTCCCTAAAATTGCTCAACATCTCCACAAATTTCACCAACCCGTGGCTTGCGTGCCCACCAACCGATGTGGCGATACGGGCGGCCATGCCCGAAATCGCTGCTTTATCATTCCCACGACCCGCAGCAACTTCGTCGCCGCACCCGTGAATTATGAGAGAGTCATCCCCCATACTGAGTTCAACGCCGCATTTTGCCAGCCCCGTGGCGGCTGTGTCTAACCTATCGCGCGCGCTATCCCCCAGCGTAGACAGCCCGGTAATCGTCGTGGCTCCCACAGCGCATGCGCATACAGCACATATTGCGGGTAGCTCCATGGCTATGCTGCGCAACTCCGCACACTCGATTCTGGCCCCACGTAGCACCCCTACCCTGATTTTCGCATCATACAGGCCCCTATTGGGGACCAAGGCTACGTATGCGCCCATTTTGATAAATACATTGAGCACACCCCTCACCGCGTCATCCACTAAAATCCCCGAGACTAGGACGGGCAAACCGCGCGTCATCACTGCGGCCGCCACAGCGTGTAATGCCTCAGACGCGGGGGCAGGAACACAAATTTCCCCCGCAACTAACTCTTGTTGCCCGTCTATCACTATTGTGTCTGCGCCGCAGTCGGTTCTCCTCTCCACACAAATTCTGGCGCCCAATTGTTTCAGCAGCAGCTCCGTGTACCCGCTCAGGGCGCTTTTTGCGCGTATATTACTTTTCCCACCTACGCCTATGCATGCCAGCAACATTGCAGACTTCACCGCATCGGAAGGAATTACCCCGTCAAACGCGGCCGGCACACATTCGTCCGTGCCAATTATCAGCGCAGGAAACGCCGCTCCATTGGACATAAACCTTGCGCCCATAGACGTAAGCATTGCCATTACCATGCTAACATCATTATCTCCGTACACGGCAATGTCGGGAGAAATGCGATAATTGCGCCCCCTAAACAGAAACGTAGAAAACGGGTGCACGGCCAACATACCGATGGTCATACACGCAACAAGCGGGGAATATCCGACACAAATTTCGCGGTGGGGCTCGGCCAAACCTCCAACACCTGCTCCTTCAACGACGTAGCATCCATTTTCGTGTGCTACACTTATTCCCAAAGCGTCCAGCACTCCTACAACATCGAGGACCTGCGCGCACTTTTGCACACCGTAAACCCTCGAAGCACCTGCAGCCTGCGCGGCCAGAAGTAGCGAGATGCACGATGCCTCCGCGCACCCGGGAATCCTAATTACGGCACACCCGAGCTCCGCGCCGTAGACGCATGTGAATTCATCGGACGCCAACCTGCATCCATGCCCTTCCATGTTGGACATATCTTAACGAGTGAAAAGCGGATTCTACACCATTTCACCCAAATGATGCAAAGCGTTCGGGCACGGGGTCTATACATCCGGTTATTGCGGAAACGCGGGCTATAGTGCGCCACAGCACACCCCAGCCCTTCGCCACAGCGGCTGTGAATAGATGCGCGGCAAAGGAGCAGGAGTGGAGCATCAGCCACAATTAGACGTGCACCGGATTGGAAAAATTATGGCACAACACCCATTCCTGTTTATTGGTAAAACCTCTGATGATTGACGCTAATATTTTGCACCCAGCTCAGCCCCAAAATTTTCATGTAAGCTTCAGCCGTGATCTGAAACACGCCAGGTAGTTTTATCAGCACCAAGTTACCCTTGGAAGGCATTTCGACAAATACTTCTGTTTTACCCCGATCTCTGCGCAAGATCTTCCCAAGCGTGTTGGGTTCGTAATGACCTTGACTGAAGTGAATAACTATGTTTTTCATTTTTTGAGTCATGGCGGTGAGCCCATCACCAAAGCTGTATATATTTTTTCCGATCAGCCGCGATTTTACTGAGTTATAGTCCATGTCTATCATTACTGAAACTCCGCTGTGAAACAGGTCTCTACCGGCCTCTATGACCCTACTGTTATAAAATGCAACATCGTTAACCCCGTAAGGATCGGAGATCCTTACAACCGCAAATCTCTCTTTGTTCGCAGATCTTATCCTCACACTAGAGATCACACCTGCAGACTTTTTAACACCTGACTCTGAAGAATCTTGGCACTCACTAACAAACTTTACGCCCAGGCCCCGTAAAATTCCTTCATACTTGGCCAAGGGGTGGTACCTCAGATAGAAACCTAAGGTGGAGAACTCGTGCTCAATTTTTTCCTCCTCAGACCAGTCTTCCACCTCCAAGAGTTTGTGCCCCTCCGTGATCCCGAACAGATTGAATTGTTTGGATTCCGCACTGTTTCTGGTATCATCAATCACATCCAGTATCGTCCCTAAAGATTCAAACAACTGCCTCCTATTGGGATGTATGCTGTCCAGTGCGCCAGATTTTATCAAGCTTTCCATAACCCGTTTACACGCCCATTTCGCCCGCATGTTACGCGCGAAATCCCATATGTCGCTGTACTTCTTGCCAGCCTCTGGTACAACTTCCCTGGCGGCGGTTTGTCCTACATTTTTTAATGCACCCAATCCATACTTGATCGCATCACCTGAGATGGTAAACAACACGCCCGAGGAATTCACATCAGGCGGCAACACCTGGACACCACACGCCCTGGCCTGCTGGCATAAAAGCTCTAACTTGTCTTTGTCGCCGATATCAAGGTTCATTGATGCAGTGAAGAACTCTTTGGTATAGTTTGCCTTCAGATATGCGGTCTGGAAGCTAATGAGTGCATATGCGGCAGCGTGTGATTTATTAAATCCGTATCCGGCAAACTTCGCTACCAAATCGAATATGTAGCTGGCCTTACCGCGATCTATACCATTTTTGATCGCGCCATTTACAAAATCCTGGCGCTGTTTGTCCATCTCTTCCTTAATCTTCTTACCCATCGCACGCCTGAGCAAGTCAGCACCACCAAGGCTGTACCCAGCCAGAATCCTGGCTATCTCCATAACCTGCTCCTGATATATAATTACCCCGAACGTTTCCTTCAGGACCCCTTCCAGCATCGGATGTATGTAATCGGGTTTCTCCAATCCGTGTTTACGGGCTATATATATGGCAATGTTGTTCATGGGGCCGGGACGATATAGCGATATCAGAGCAATTATGTCCTGGATTCCGTCGGGGCGGAGTTTGCTGATAGCCTCCCTCATGCCCGCACTTTCAAGCTGAAACACGCCTACGGAGTTTCCTGTCGATAGCATTTCATATGTTTTGCCGTCATCAAGCGGCAGCTCGGAAAGCTCTATGCTGACCCCTCTATCCTGTATAAGAGATCGTACCTGGTCTAGGACCGTAAGGGTGCGCAACCCCAGAAAGTCGAATTTCACCAGTCCAGCTTTCTCCACGTACTTCATGTTGTATTGCGTGATTGGCAACGAACACGACTGGTCGTAGTACAGGGGGACAAAATCCTCAAGCGGCTTGTCGCATATCACAATTCCCGCTGCATGCACCGAAGCATGTCTGTACAACCCCTCTAGTTTAAGTGATATCTCAAAAAGTTTAGCGACCGTGTTATCACTCTCCTGTTCCCGCTTGAGGTTCTGGTCCATCTCTATAGCCTCAGAAAGTGTCACCGGGCTTACGGGATCATGGG
>NZ_AFMS01000018.1 GCF_000215485.1 Anaplasma marginale str. Florida | reverse complement strand
CACAGGGTGACGTTCACCTTCACTTTGTGGACGCTAGATAAAGTTTTGCAGGCGCATATGCCGTCAAAAGTCATGGGCAATTTCACCACAACATTTTCCGCAATCTGAGCTAGCTGCAAACCTTCATTAACCATACCATCTGCATCAGTAGCAATTACCTCAACGCTGACAGGACCTGCCACCAGCTTACATATCTCCGCAAGTAGCTCCCTACTTGGCTTCTCAGCCCGAGACAACAACAAAGGGTTAGTGGTTACGCCATCGACAATACCAGTTTTGCACAGAACGGACATGGACTCCGTATCCACAGTGTCCAAAAAGATCTTCACCCTTTCAATACCCGATTAATAAATTCCAAGTCGACCCGGGCAAGCTCACCAAGAAGCCCACCATCGTGCGTTGCCTTTTCTATCACATCCCTTACACCCAGAAGTTTTTCTTCGGCGCAATCCTTAGACAGCACGATAATATCGGCCATTACGCTGCAGGTGTTGTCCTTAATACTCATTACGGCATTGGACACCACTACGATATCAATAACACTACTGGCATCTCTTAACACAACTCCGCCAGGTAGCAAATCCATAACGGCTCGCTCGTGATGCGCCATTACCATAAGCGCCCCAGTAGGGGTGCGCGCAGACAAGGAGCACACATCCGCAAAAGTGAGCTTACGCTCCGGAGAAACAAACTCTACGCTAAAACACTCCATGACAACCCAACAACCTAGCGCATAAACAATTCACAAACCGCAGGGCTTGCACACAGTAAGCCCGGCATGCTACTTCAGGGATGCGGCTTTCTTCACCGCATCGTCTATACCACCCACCATGTAAAAGGCCGCCTCCGGCAGATCATCATACTGTCCTTCTACCAACCCCTTGAAGCTACGCACTGTATCTTCAAGCGATACAAAGCTCCCTGGATGCCCGGTAAACACCTCTGCCACGTGAAATGGCTGGGACAAAAACCGCTGAATCTTTCTTGCCCTTGCAACCAGCAATTTATCCTCCTGAGACAACTCGTCCATACCAAGAATGGCAATGATATCCTGCAGAGATTTGTACGTTTGTAGTATGCGCTTGACCTCCTGCGCAACCTCATAGTGCTCACTACCAACAACCTCAGGCGACAGGGCTTGAGAGGTGGACTCAAGCGGGTCGACCGCGGGGTATATACCCAGTTCTGAAATTTGCCTAGACAATACCGTGGTAGAATCTAGGTGCGCAAAAGATGCGGCGGGAGCCGGGTCTGTCAGGTCATCCGCGGGGACATATATAGCCTGAACTGAAGTAATAGACCCAGTATTAGTGGAGGTAATTCTCTCCTGCATGGCACCCATCTCAGCAGCAAGAGTCGGCTGATAACCAACCGCAGAGGGAATCCGACCCAAAAGCGCAGACACTTCCGAACCAGACTGCGTAAACCTAAACACGTTATCTACGAAGAACAGGACATCCTGCCCTTCAGAATCACGAAAATACTCCGCCATGGTCAAAGCGGTGAGGGCCACCCTCATTCTGGCCCCGGGTGGTTCATTCATCTGGCCATAAACCAAAACGGCCTGAGATTTGCTAGGCTCGTCTCTGCTAATAACCCCAGATTCTACCATTTCACGGTATAGGTCGTTACCCTCACGGGTACGCTCACCCACACCCGCAAAAACCGAAAATCCCTTATGGGCCCTTGCAACGTTGCTGATCAGCTCCATAATCAGCACAGTCTTCCCAACGCCGGCTCCCCCAAACAGCCCAACCTTACCACCCTTTAAGTATGGGGCCAATAAATCCACAACTTTAATGCCAGTAACGAGCACTTCTGCAGCAACTCGCTGCTCAGACAGGCTTGGAGCCTTCGCGTGAATGGGGCGAAATTCTACATCGGAGCTAACGCTCCCCAAGCCATCTATCGGCCTGCCCAAAACATCAAAAACTCTACCTAGGGTACCTCTGCCAACCGGGGCCATCATCTGGTTCCCAGTACTAATAAATTTATCGCCTCTTGAGAGGCTATCTGTGCTCCCCATGGCCACACATCTGACCATGCAATCACCCAAGTGTTGAGCAACCTCAAGCACCAGTTTTTCGCCAGCATATTCCAGTTCGCTCTCCAGAGCACCCAAGACCTCCGGAACGCCACCGTGAGGGAACTCAACATCAACTACAGCAGGCATCACCCTGATGACTTCACCAACACCAGACGGACTGGCAGCCGCGCGTTTTTGAGCAACCTTTCCTTTCATTAGCACCCCAATAACCCATCCAGAAGCGGCACCCCAACCAAGCCAGCACGCCGTGGATCACTAAGGAACCTGACGTGCCCTTAGCCGGACTCGAACCAGCACACCCTCACGGGCAGTAGATTTTGAGTCTACCGCGTCTACCATTCCGCCATAAGGGCCGCATCACCGAACTAGATACTACAATCTATTTTACACAAGTCAATCCTTAATAGAGAGCCATATACAGACCAATCTGCCGGCATCATTGGCACTTTATTCCCGCACTCTACCAAGATTATAGCTTGATGCAACTTGTAGACGTGCAAAATGTCCGCATTGTACGCGGCTCAAAGCGCCCCAATGTAATATCAACTTACCTAGCGCGTGGCCCTCATCATGAAACAAATTGCAAAACAATTTCAGGATATACAAGACGGTAAAAATATGCTAGGAGTGTGCTGCGTTGTTTGTTGTCAGTCAATTGAAGTTGTCGCGCGCGTTATGTCTTACCATTTGCTGGATAAACAAACTAGCGACTTTCTTATCAGCGCGGTAGAGGAAGGTAGGTCCTCAGACATCAAGGAAGTCATAGACCGGGTAGATGGAGTACAGCTTGCCTATTTCCTGTTGACGTTAACCCCCAATCACCGCAGAGAGTTACTAGGATACGTTAGAGACGGTCTCATACCGGAGATCTTGCTGCATCTCGTGCCCGGGTTGCGCAAAGAGGTGATAAAGGCTTTGGGGACGGAAAAGACCGCATTTTTGGTGAGCGGGCTGGATAGTGGGGATATTGTTGAAATTATTGAAGATTTAGACGAAGAATACCAAAACGCAATTATAGACCTACTGCCAGAAGCCCAAGGCACGCTGATAAGAGAGTTGCTTTCATACCCGGAAAAGAGCGCTGGTAGGCTGATCTATAAAGATATAACTGTCGTACCCGAGTATTGGAATGTGGAGCAATTGGTTGACTTTTTATGTAACCATGCCAGGCCCAATAAGAAGTTTCACGAGATTTTTGTAATCAACCCCCAGCTGCAACCTGTGGGAATATTGGCTCTAGACGACATAATACGTG
>NZ_AFMS01000019.1 GCF_000215485.1 Anaplasma marginale str. Florida | reverse complement strand
GTACGGGGGAGGCACCTGGTCCATCGCAGGTACGTGATGACGTTGTGGATGATGGAGGCATCAGAGATCAGGTACTTTCCCACTCTGAAGTGGGCACAGAAGCCGGATGTTTTTTCGTGCAAAAGATTATAGAATAAGCAGTGCGGCGGAAAGCCACGCACTACAGCCTACGTCACGCATTGCCTGCAACGCTCTCTCCTACCACCTTCTTCAAAACGTAGTGTAGCACACCTCCAGAGGCAAGATACTCCTCCTCGACTTCGGTGTTGATCGCACACAATAGGAGAATTTCCCTCTCAGAGCCATCCGCTTCGCGAATTTTGCACACAATCTCCTCGCCGACACCAACATTACCGCTTAATGTTATCACTTCATTGCCGGAAAACACGTTGTCGCTGGCCCGTTTAAAAGTGAGCGGCAGCACTCCCATGCTCACTAGGTTGGACCTGTGTATGCGTTCAAAATCCTCCGCTATTACCGCCCTGACCCCAAGCAGCAGCGTGCCTTTTGCCGCCCAGTCTCTACTAGACCCTGCACCGTATCCCTGTTTCGCAATAATCACCAGCGGCACATTGGCCTCCCTATAGAGCATAGCGGCCTCAAACACCGTCATAACTCTCTCCGTTGGGACGTGCTTCGTGAACCCACCCTGCACTTCATTGAGCATCTCATTTTTTATTCTGATGTTGGCAAAGGTACCTCGCAACATTACGTGATGGTTGCCCCTTCTGGCACCGTACGAATTGAAATCCCGTTCTTTGACGCCATTATGCATAAGAAACTCGCCTGCGGGGCTTTTCAAAGGAATATTGCCGGCAGGAGAAATATGGTCAGTAGTGATCCCGCTGCCAAGCAACATCAATATTCTTGCGCCACTTATGTTAAATTTCCTGCCAACCACCCTGCCGCTGGTCTCACCCATAAAATAGGGCGGGCTTTGCACGTATGTGCTACCAGGCTCCCAATTGTAGGTTGCATCACCCCTATATTCGACGTTTTTCCAAATGTCATCCCCACTGAAGACATCCTTATACTTTTCCGCAAAGACCTCCCTGGATACAAATTTTGCAATCACCTCCTCAATTTCACCGCTTGAAGGCCATAGGTCACGCAAGAAAATGTCATTACCGCGAGAATCCTGGCACACAGGATCGCGCGTTAGATCTAAGAGAACTGTGCCCGCCAGGGCGTAAATGACCACAAGAGGCGGCGAAGCGAGGAAATTGGCCTTAACGCATGGGTGTATCCTTCCCTCAAAATTCCGGTTGCCAGACAGAACAGATGCGACTAGCAAATCCTGCTCTTTGATCAGGCTTTCGATTTCCTTAGCAAGCGGGCCGGAATTTCCTATGCAGGTCGCACACCCGTACCCGGCGATATTGAATCCAATGAAATCCAAGCACTCCTGCAGGCCCGAAGATTGTAAGTATGCCTCAACAACCCTAGAACCGGGTGTGAGGGAAGTTTTAACCCAGGGCTTGGGCTTGATCCCGAGCTGTTTTGCCTTACGCGCAACCAGCCCCGCTGCAACCATCACATGTGGATTAGAGGTGTTAGTGCAGCTGGTAATCGCCGCGATAACTACATCTCCGTTTTTCACAACGGAATTGTGCTCAGTTTTTTTATGTGTTGCACACCCTGCCAGAGTGTTAGGAACTTGAGACAGCAAAACCCGCTCCTGCGGCATTTTAGGCCCAGCAACAACAGGTTGTACATCGGCCAAATCCACGATGAGCTTATCTGAATAAACTGCCTGGCTGCCATTGTTGTACCACAAACCCTGCGCACGCAGATATGCCTCAACAACGTCTATCTCTTCTTTCGAGCGTCCGGTGACGTCTAGATAGTCTAGCGTACCCTGGTCAAATGGGAAAAATCCGCAGGTTGCGCCGTATTCCGGCGCCATATTTGCAACAGTGGCTCGGTCAAACACAGATAAATTCTTGAGTCCATCTCCGTAAAACTCAACAAATTTCCCCACCACACACTTCTTTCTGAGAATGTTAGTGATTGTCAGCACCGTGTCTGTCGCGGTCACACCCTCGCGCAACTTGCCATGTAACTCTACCCCTAACACTTCAGGTGCTACCATGACTATCGGCTGCCCAAGCATAACGGCTTCGGCCTCTATTCCTCCAACGCCCCATCCCAACACCGCAATCCCGTTTACCATTGTGGTATGGCTATCGGTCCCAACAACAGTGTCTGGGCACAAAACTCCGCCGCGGTTCCACACAATTTTGGCCAAATGTTCGAGATTAACCTGGTGGCATATGCCAACGCCAGGTGGTATCACACGAAAGTTGCTAAATGCGGACTGCCCCCATTTGAGGAATTTATAGCGCTCCAAATTCCGTGACATCTCCAGCCCGACATTTTTTGCCAGTGCATCTTGCGTGCCGTAGAAATCAACCTGCACGGAATGGTCTATTACCAGATCCACAGGAATTTTCGGATTTATTAGGCTCGGGTCACGCCCCTTTTCCCGCACATAATCGCGCATAGCTGCCAGGTCCACAAGCGCGGGCACTCCCGTAAAATCTTGCATGATAACCCTGGCGGGCATGAAACTCACTTCACACTCTACGCCCGTGTTTATACGGTTAGCTAGCCTTTTTAGGTCACCAAGCGTAACATGGACGCCATCCTCGTTGCGCAACAGATTCTCTAGCAAAATCTTGAGCACAAACGGCAGTCTGGCACCATCCAGACCCAGCCCCTGGTAGGCCGCATCTAACGCGAAGTAGTCATGAGAACTTCCGCCTACACGTAACTGCCTGCGTGTTTGTAGAGAATCCAAGCACGTCACACCAACCTCCGTACAGCAACCTAGCGCAGTCCTCTCTTGTAGGATAGCAGATGTCCGCCGCGCCGTCACCCCCTAATTAACAGCAGCTCACAGCCACAAATCCCTCCCACATTTAACATGGCAATTGACTTGCTTAGTGTTAACGTGTTCGTCACAATAGCACGTCGTGCCGGACAACCGCGGATATGCAGTGAGCGAAAGCACGATCAAACAAAAACACGGCCTCTATGGCCCCACTTGCGGAAGAGAAGGCGCATGACGCCACCATAGCGGACTCAGCAAACCCACACCAGCGAGACGCGAGGCAAGACAACCCGTAAGGCGCACCACACGGAA
>NZ_AFMS01000020.1 GCF_000215485.1 Anaplasma marginale str. Florida | reverse complement strand
GTTATGGTCATATTGCAGGGTTTGATATATTCCAGAATCGCTCCAAACAGAGGTGTAAGATCCTTGCGCTCCTCCGACAAATCCTTGACGCACCAACCGCTCCTCCCGGAAGCATAGAGCACGGGGAAATCGAGCTGCTCACTTGTGGCGTTGAGGTTTATAAAAAGCTCATACACCTCGTCCAAAACTTCGCTCACCCTGCTGTCTGGACGGTCAACCTTATTTACCACCACTATTGGCAGCAAATTGGCCTGCAGCGCTTTTGAGAGCACGAACTTCGTTTGCGGCATCGGGCCCTCAGACGCATCAACGAGCATGAGCACCCCGTCTGCCATTGAGAGCACCCTTTCCACCTCGCCACCAAAATCTGCGTGGCCTGGTGTGTCTATCACATTAATCTTATGGCTTCCCCACGTAATCGCGGTACACTTCGCCAGGATCGTAATGCCCCGCTCCCGTTCCAGGTCATTGCTGTCCATCACCCGCTCAACAACTTCCTGGTTATCCCTGAGGGCACCGCTTTGCTTCAGCATGCTGTCTAGAAGCGTAGTCTTCCCGTGATCTACATGCGCAACAATAGCCAAATTACGAACAGATTCGTAATTGTTAGACATAGACCCCCCCGCGACGCAATGGGACAAATCTATAGGATTCGACTAAATAATCAACGATAAAAACCACCGCGCAGCAAGTTATTATGCAATACTATCAACAGATTTTTCGAAAAACTCATACGAGAAGTCTTCCTTCTGCGGGTCAAATCTCACTTCCACCCTGCCCCCGTACGCCAGTTTGCCAAACAACATTTCAAGTGCCAGGTGCTTCTTGATCTTTTGCGCAATCACACTTTGCGCCTTTCTCGCACCGTATCCGTCTTGCTGCCCCATTTTCGTCAGAAATTCCACCGACGCTTTGTCGATGCTGATATCAACACCCTTTCTGGATAGCTGATCTCTGAGCTCGGCAATGAATTTACCAACCACCTTTTCCATCACATCAGCGCTCAGATAGGAAAAGGATACCACCGCATCCAACCTGTTACAAAATTCCGGACCGAAAATCTTCTCTATAGCTTTGTGCTCACTACCTATATGAAAGGTGCGGTCACGGTCAAACCCCACAGCGTTTTGACTAAACTCCACCGCACCGGCGTTCGTGGTGAGTACGATGACAACATTACGAAAACTAACTTTGCGCCCGTAAGTGTCGGTGATGCATCCATAATCCATTATTTGTAACAATATGTTATAAACGCTACTATGGGCTTTTTCTATCTCATCCAGTAACAACACGCTGTATTGGTTCCTTGCTATGGTGTCAGTGAGTAGGCCGCCTTGCTCATACCCCACATACCCTGGGGGAGAACCTATCATCCTGGCAACGGTGTGGGACTCCATATATTCAGACATGTCAAATCTGACCAACTTCATCCCCATGTTCTTTGCCAATTGTTTCACTAGCTCAGTCTTCCCTACCCCCGTAGGGCCGGCCAGCAGGTAACTAGCAAGTGGCTTTTGGTGGCTCCTGAGCCCAGCCTTGGCAATTCTTATTGCATCCACAATCTGCGAAATGGCAGCATCCTGCCCAAAAATAACTTGCTTCAGATTTTCTTCTAAATTCTTCACTTTGTGAGTATCGCTCGCGAAAAGATTGTCGCACGGTATTTCAGTAATTCGCGAAATAATTGATTCAATATCCCTGCCCGTGACAACCTTACCATTTTCGCCCGAGCGCAGCTTGGCATATACCCCGGCTTCATCTAAAACATCCACCGCCTTGTCCGGCAGCATTCTCTCGGCTATATACCTGTCCGACAGCTCCGCAGCATACTTCACCGCTTGGCTGGTATAGTGTACATCGTGGTATATCTCATAATATGACTTTATCCCACTCAGAATCTGTATGGTTTCCTCTACGGTAGATTCTTCAACATTAATTTTCTGATATCTCCTCGCCAGCGCCCGGTCCTTCTCAAAATTGCTGTTATACTCCTTGTACGTAGTGGCACCTATACACCTAATGGAGCCCCTGGCAAGTGCCGGTTTCAGCAGATTACTCGCATCTAACGGGCTTCCGCTCGTGGACCCGGCGCCAATAATAGTGTGAATTTCATCAATAAAAAGAACGGCATTCTTCTTATTCTCTATAGCCCGGATAACCGCCTTTATCCTCTCTTCAAAGTCCCCACGATACCTCGTCCCTGCAAGCAAAGAGCCCATGTCGAGAGAGTATATTTCTACACATTTGAGTTGAGGCACAATATTCCCTTCGACGATGCGCAGCGCCAAACCTTCAACTATAGCGGTTTTCCCCACACCAGAATCCCCAACATACAGGGGGTTGTTCTTCCTTCTGCGCAGCAGGACTTCAATGGTTCGCTCTTGTTCGTACTGCCTACCTATAACATAATCTATCTTTCCATTCTTCGCCAAAACGTTGAGGTTCACACAATAAGCTTCCAGGCTTTCGCCATCTTTTGAGACCACATCTTTGGATATGTGAGGAAACCCAACCGCCCCTCGCTTGACGAAATCTACGTCTTTGCCCAGATCATGCTGATCATACAGCTCTTCCGGATGCTCGTTGCTGGAAATACAGCTCACAACATCAATGTACTTAACGTTGTGCTCATTCAAAAAAGAAACACTGCAGGAGTCTTTTTCCAAAAAAATCTCCGCTAAAACATTCACACCGTTAATTTCATCCTTTCCGGAGGCATGTGCGTGTACTATGGCCCTATGCACCACCTTTTCAAATGCCATGCTTGGCCGCACTTCGGTCACGCTCTGATTCATCGCTATAGACATTTCGTATCTTAAGAAGTTAATCAGAGTTGCCCTCAATCTGTCTATAGACACCCGACACACATACAAAACCCGCCTGACATCAAGGTCATCAGTCAACGCTAGCAGCAGATGTTCAAGGGTTGCACACTCATGACGAAAATCAAAAGCTATCGACAATGCCCTGTGTAGACTGGCCTCAAGGTTCTTTGATAACACGTAAATCCTACCCCCCAACTCTCGGGGCCAGGGTACCATCTAAGCATTAAAATACATTGAAAACAAAATGGGATCAAAAACGCAAAAGCGTGTATACTACCTCGTGAATTACGCGCTATAGCCGGGAAATAACGCATCTGCCATGAATCTCCATTGTAACAGCATTGTTGAGTTCTCCACCTTGTTTTTCCTGGAGATGATTTTGGGCATTGATAACCTAATTTTCATAGCCCTTATCACCTCAAGGCTTCCAGAAGGTCTACGCAACAAGGCACGAATTTGCGGTCTTAGCGTAGCTTTGGTGATGCGCTTTGTCATGTTGTTTGGAGCTTCGCTTTTGCTGTCCATGGATGAACAATTCATTACGCTGTCGCGTGTGCAAATCTCCTACAAAAACATGTTCTTTATAGCCGGCGGGGCTTTCTTGGTGTACAAAAGTGCGCAGGAAATTTATTTAGAGATATTTCCTAAACAAAATTCAAAAATTAGTGCTTCACCCAAATTTTTGCTAGCAATCGGACAAATTATTGGGATTGATCTTATGCTCTCGTTAGATTCCGTGATATCGGCAGTAGGGCTGACTGACAATACACTTCTCATCGCCATAATATTTTCCATATACGCCATTGTTGCGCTATTTTTGTCCAAAGAGGTGTCAGCTATCGTGCACAAACATGCGAGGGTCAAAACAATTGCGTTGTTGTTCATAGGAGCATTGGGAGCGCTGCTCGTAGCAGAAGGCATGGGGCACAACATCCCACACAGCTACCTGTACACAACTCTGCTATTTCCGATAATAATGGAGTGCATGGACTGCTGGAAGGAAAAGCGCAGTTCACAGCATCACAAACCCTAGGTAGCCTGACAAGCGCATGGGCCTACAGCCGCACATATCAGAAATGAAGATGGATAATGGGCTACATCAAGATCACAGCCCGCCACGGGCCCCGGCAACGAAACAGGCATGGGACACAACATCCCGCAGCTATCCACCCGTGTGGCACAGCCGTTCAAAAACTAGTAACCAGCTGTAGATCTCGAGTTCTACAACGCGGCCGCACACCTCACTTTGTGGTGGCCATTATCTCACTAATTCGGAGGAAGTTATCAAATTCAACATCCAGCTTAAAATGCAACCTGGGCACGTACCGCAATTTGAGGTACCTGAATACTGCTCTCCTAATGCTGTTAGACGCATCATTCAACGCGGCGACTACTTCGTCACCATCAACCGACTTGTCCCCAATTGCCACGAACACTGTGGCATTTCTCGTGTCTTCACTAACTTTAACACCAGATATAGACAGCATGCTGCTTAAATCATAAAATTCGCGAATGAACAGCTGGGCAAGTGCCCTCTTGAGAACCGATGCAACCTTCAGGCTGCGTAACCCAGCCGATGGAGTAAAAGCTATCATTCCACTACTCTAGCGTGCTCTACTACTTCAAGAACTTTTATCACATCACCCACCGCAACGTCCTTGGCACCTTCAACCAGCACACCACATTCCAGACCATGGCCCACTTCTTTTACGTCATCCTTAAACCGCCTCAGGACTTTTACCTTGCCTTCGCACGTTACCGCATCATTTCTGTAGATCTTCACCAAGGCGCCTCTACTAACCGCACCTTCGGACACATAACAACCGATGACCGTCCCCCCCTTACCGCTGGAAAACACTTCCCTCACAACCAGCAACCCGACCTGCACCTCTCGTATAATCGGCTTTAGTTTTCCACAAACAACACCCTTCACATCATCTATCAGGTCGTATATCACCCGATGATGGCGTATATCAACATCCTTCTGCCTTACAAGATCTCTGGCCTGAGCATCTACCTTGACGTTAAACGCCAGTACCACGGCTGATGCGGCCTCGGCAAGCAAAATATCGGATTTCGTAACATCGCCAATATCTTTGTGTAGGATATTAAACTTGACCTCCTCGTGCTCGATTTGCGCTACTGAGCGAGAAATAGCCTCCAAGGACCCAGCTACATCGGCCTTTAGTATCATGTTGACCCCTTCGGGCCTGTCCATAGAGAACAGCGGTCCTGTGAAAACGCTGTCATTCCTACCAGAGTCGCGTCCACGGGAGAGGTTAATCCCTGCCCTATGCTCAAGTAAATCTCTGGCGTGTTTTTCAGAAGGCATTACCAGAAAGACGTCACCCGCTTTAGGTACTTTATCAAGCCCTAAAACTCTAACGGGCATTGAGGGTAATGCTTCTTCGACACTATTATCACTGTCATCAAACATGTTGCGCACTTTCCCGTATGAACCGTCTCCGGCTACTACTACGTTTCCCTTGCGCAGCGTACCCCTTTGCACTATTACAGTAGCGACAACGCCGCAATTCCTTTCTATTTTTGATTCTATTACCACGCCTTGTGCCCTACCCTCAACTGGGGCTCTCAACTCTAACATCTCAGCCAACAGTAATATACTGGACTTCAGCTTGTCTAAATTCTCTCCCGTCTTCGCAGAGACGGGGACAATCATGACGTCTCCCCCAAGCTTCTCCGGCACCACGCCATGTTGCAGTAGATCATTGGTAATCTTATCAACATTTGCGTCGCTTCTGTCTATCTTGTTAACTGCAACCACCAT
>NZ_AFMS01000021.1 GCF_000215485.1 Anaplasma marginale str. Florida | reverse complement strand
GGATACACCCGCCGTCTTAACGTGGTTTATGGACTCCACGGTTTGAGGCATAACTCCATCATCCGCGGCCACCACCAAAACCACTATGTCAGTGACGTTGGTACCCCGGGCACGCATATCGGAGAAGGCCTCGTGTCCGGGTGTATCGAGGAAGGTTATCTTTTTACCATCAACATCTATCTGATAAGCGCCTATGTGCTGCGTGATGCCCCTGAACTCCTTTTCTGCAACGTTAGACTTCCGTAAAACATCAAGGAGTGAGGTTTTTCCATGGTCCACATGACCCATCACGGTCACAACTGGCGGCCTCGGCTCCATTGTAAGGCCACTGTCGCTAATATCAGACAGTTCCCTCTCCATTTGGATTTTACTAACAACCTTGGGCCGGTGACTGAACCTTTCCGCAACTTCGCTCGCCACATCAGACCCGATAGCGGTGCTCTGTCTGGCCTCTATACCCATGTGTGAGAGCACTCGCAACACATCCCCCACCTTCTCTGCCATAGCGGCAGCCAGCGCCTTCACCTCTATTTCATCAGGAATCACAACATCTCTGGATATTCTTCGATCGCTCTTGGAACCGCCCCTACGCCTGGAAGACGCCGTGAGGACATATCTCTCCTCCGTGCCACTCAGGGCATTTTCTATATCCAGTTTGATGTGTTTGCTGGATGCACGGGAAGCCGCAGCCTTTTTGACGCCGCCTCCACCCTCTTTTTCCTTGATCTTCCCGCCAGCGCCTTGGTAAGAATACCTCTTACCCTTGTCGTCGTGCCCCCCTCTTCCAGGGCGCGTACCCGCGGCACCGGGGGCGATGTCACCTAGCACGGGAGTAGCCACGTCCGCAACTGCATCCGCGGCAGCGGCAGGTTCTTTCACGCTGTCAGGCTCGTCTACCACGCTTTCCCCTTCAGGGGGCGCCACCTCTACTTCTTCCTCATCCCGAAGTTTCTTAGCAGCCTCTTTCTGAGCGCTTATACTGTCTGCCGTGTGTATCGCATTAATTCTGGAAAGCTGCTCTCTTGCGGTCAAACTGCATGTAGCAGACCGGGAAATTTGCCCTTGCCTGTTGTCATCAGAAGTATAGGGTGACGTGCCATAGCCCACACCTTCAGCAGGAGATGCGCCGCTTGCTTTTCTTTTTCTGCTGCGCACCTCAACAGTCATGAAGGTTCTACCGCCAGCGGAGGTAGGTGTTTTGGCAAGCGTAGAGGCTCTGGTACCAAGTTTGAGCGTAGGACGCCCACTGCCACCAGAGGAGCCGCAATCTCCTCCAAACTTCTCAACATCACTCATCAACAAGTACCCGAAAAATCTCTAAATCCACCCCATTCGCTTGCGAGACTCCAAAATGATGGAATCCACCTGCTCTTTACTCAATCTTGCCTTGGGAACCATATCATAAAACTCATCGGTACACATCGAGGCGATGTCCTCCACGCTTCTTATGCCACCCTCACACAGCTTGACAACATCTTCTATCTCCAGATACGGAAGCTCCAGAACCTCCTCACTCACGGACATATTTTTCAGCGTCTCAAGCGCTTCTTCGCGTCTACGGGTCAGATACTCAGCAGCACGCTTTTTGAGCTCCACCGCAATCTCTTCGTTAAACCCGTCTATCGCGGTAATCTCGGCAACATCAACCTTGTCCAAATCTTCTATCGTGGAAAAACCTTCGCTCACCAGCAGCTGCCCTATAATCTCCTCGACATCCAACCCATCAACGAAGACCTTAGCCCCAGAACTAAGCTCCTTGGCCTTCCGTGTAGATTCCGTCTCATCCCCAATGACGTCAATCTCCCATCCCACAAGTTCAGAGGCCAGTCTGATGTTTTGGCCATACCGACCTATTGCCAGGCTGACCTGATTTTCCGGAACAACCAGCTCTATCTTCTCCACATCTTCGTCTATGATGACCTTCACAACCTCAGCAGGGGCTATCGCGCTCACCACAAACTTCGCGAGGTCTGATGAATACAACACAACGTCTATCTTCTCCCCGTGCAGCTCAGAGACTATATTTTGTATTCTCACACCCCGCGCACCAATGCACGCACCCACAGGATCCACGTTTTTGTCTGAGGAGAAAACGGCCACCTTCGACCTAGAACCAGGGTCCCTAGCCAGCGCCTTTATGGACACTATCCCATCGTATACTTCAGGTATCTCCTGCTTGAACAGGAGCTCCATGAACCTTTTGCTGACCCTAGAAAGAAAGATCTGGGGACCAGACAGCTCTTCTTGCCGCACCTCTTCTACGTGGGCCTTCACCCTATCATTTGGGCGGAAGACCTCCCCCCTTATGGTGTTGTAGACAGGCAGGTACCCCTCACTACCGTTGAGATCAACCACCACGTTGTTGTACTCGACCCGCTTGACGACCCCGTAGACAAGATCTCCAACCCGGTCCTTGAACTCCTCATACTGGCGCTTGCGCTCCTGGATCATTATCAGCTGCGCAACTTTCTGCCTCGCAACTTTGGCAGAGTTATAGTCAACATCCACAGGAGGCAACGGCTCGAACAAGATATCGCCAACCTTTACATCCTTGCCATCAGCAACCGCATCAGAAACCTTGACCAGCTTGTATTTGCTTACCTCACCAGGCGGAATACCGTACTGTTCGCTGTCAAAGCTCATATCATCATTGACCACCAGAGCCTGCCTGGAGATAGAGACCACACCCGTTTTTCTGTCTATTGAGGCCTTGATCTTACAGTCACCATACTTGCTGCGGCTCACAAGCTCCAAAGCCTGCTCTATTGCATCTACCACCATTTCCAGATTCAGACCCTTCTGCTCCGCAACATCCCGAGCAACTCTGATCAGCTCTAGATTATCAAAATTATACAGATTCACCATAAAACCCCTTGCACGAGCCCGAAACGCCTATTACACCTTGATGGTAGAAGCGGCGCTTTTACGCAACACGCCACGGCGATTCTACTTATGAGGCCAATTTGAGTCAAGACATTTCTCCACCCTGAAAAACAGAAACAAGACATGGTATCTCAGCCATAGAACCGCATAAGGACCATCCCGCTTGCTGCCTGCGAAATATACAGGAACATTAACCACCTGGCTGCCCTAGCGAGTAGCGCCCTGCACGCTTGCCGCCGGCACAATTGCAACGCCGCCGTGCAACGATTTGGAGACGCGCCTCCAGCTGGCATCGCGCTCATCTCCGCTATCACCGAAGAGGCACTCCCGGCCCCTTACTTCCGGACACTGCGTGTTGTGCCAGAAAGTTCTGCTACGTCCCAACATGCACTTGCCGTCCAGCATCTAACCTGCGCAAGCCGTCCAACAGCCACTAGAACGTTCGCACCACCAACAGCGAGCAGTTCCTGTACCGGCACCACCGCAAATCCTCCTAGCTCGCTTCAACTTTTGCAACTTCTCCTTTCTTTTCACCCAATATCAGAATTGCTGGAGTGAACAACAGCGTGATAACCGTGGCAAGCAGTAGCCCTACGGAAGTCGTGGTAGACAATTCAAACCACATTTGGCTGGATGGGGAATCATACAGGACTCGCCTACCTAGAAAATCTATACTTACCCTCAAAGCCATGGGCAGCAGGCCCAAAACCCCGGTGATAACAGTCAAAAATATCGGCCTCAACCTGGAGAGCGCAGATTTCAATATGGCCTCTTTTCTGTCTTGCAACGTCTCAAGATTTTCTCGGTAAGCATCCACAAGCAATATGTTGTTATTCACCACTATACCAGAAAGCACGATGATACCAACCCCGCCCATGACAACCCCAAATGCCTTATAGGTAACCAAAAACCCCAAAAATACGCACGTGGCGGATAAAAACACCGCGGTCATCACCACTGCGACGTAGTAGAAGCTGTTCAGCTCGCCTACCAATACTAACACCATCAGAAGCAAAACTAGACAGAATGCGGTTATCAAAAACTCCCTGGATTCTTCCTGGCTTTCGATGTCCCCAAGAAAACTAGCCGTAACATCGGAGCCAACTTGCTCATCTAAAATACCCTTTAGGTACTCCACCCGTTCACTCATAAGACGCCCCGGCAGCAAGTTGGAATATATGGTAAGTGACCTTAATCCGTCCACTCGTTTTATTACATCCACTCCACTCCTTACTTTTTCTTCAACAAAATAGGAGACGGGAACGGCCCCGTGCACGGTATTTATAGACAGGCGGTCTAACCCTTTAAGTGATCTGTCTCCCTCACGAAACCTGGCCAGAATATCTACGCCATCTTTGGCGCCTTCTGGGTAATATTTACCCACAATGGTACCACTGGTGAGCAACTTGACGAACTGCCCCACCAATACTACATCCGCACCAAATGAAATTGCTTTCTTCCTGTTGATATCAACACTCCACTCCGCTCCCGTAAGCAAGTTGTCGCGAGTGACCCCAGTAAAACCTTGAGACTCTCCCATCGCAGATACTAGAATATTGGCAGCGGCTTCCAGATCCTCAACACTTTCACCCCTTAGGTTCACCTCCAGCGGCTTACCCTTGTTTGGCTTTATGCTATCGCTCTTGACGTCAAACGTTACCCCGGTAATATCCTGCAATCGCTCCATAATTTCCTTCAGCAGCACGGTGGATTTTTTGCGTAGGTACCAGTCCTGAAATTCGATGTTAATTGCACCAATCACCCTGCTGTTCCATGGATCATCCAAGCCGTGCCCGACCAGCGCATAGAGAAGCCTAATCCCACCCACGCCCGCAATTTTTTCCTCGGCGCATCTAATTATTTCATCTTTTTCTTGCAACGAAAGGTTGCTGTCGCTTTTCACTTCTATGACGGCACGGTCAGGCTCAATCTCAGGAAAGAATTCCATCCCGGGACCTACCGTGAAATACGCTATCGTAGCTAGCATCAAAGCCCCGGCGGTGGTGCACACGAACTTTTTTGGGTGATCAAGCACAACACGCAGCACCCTAGCGTACAAGCGCGTCGCACTGCCTAGCTTGCTGATATCCAAATCCTCTATCGCATTGATCCTAGATACGTCTTCCTCGGATGTTGCCGAAGGCTTACCAAACATTGAGCCTAACACTGGAGTGAATACTATGGCCATAATCCAAGATCCCACCAACGTGGAGATTGAAACCACTGGTATGTGCTTCATAAACTCACCAATAATTCCAGGCCAAAACAGCAGGGGGATAAAAACAACCAGCCTAGTCATAGTAGACGAGGCTATAGGCCAAAACATCTTGCAGGAGGCCAACTTGTACGCCGACGTTCTATCCAGCCCGTATACCATCTTCCGATCTGCATACTCGCTCACTACTATCGCATCATCCACCAACATCCCCACGACCATGATTAGGGTGAACAGTATTACGATATTGAGTGTGTAGCCCATGACGTATATGACAACAATCCCCAGCAGGAAGGAAATTGGTATTGAAAGCGCAACCAAAACGGCTGTGCGCACGCCCATAAACGCCATCATTACCAACATCACCAGTAGCACCGAAAATGCCACTGTGTTTTCAAGCTCATGCAGTATGGCTGACACTTCCTGGGACTGATCCTGGATAAAAGGCAGCGACACCCCTTCCGGCAGGAGTTTACTTGCACCCTTCAACAGGGCGGTAACGCGCCCAACAACTTCAGAAATATTGCTCCCGTTCTTCTTGGAGATTTCCAATACAATGCACCGTTGCCCATTAATTCTGGCAAACTCTTTCGCGTCCTCTAAAGTCAGCTTCACCTTTGCAACATTGCCGATGGTGACCACGGCATCACCGCGCGTTTTTAGTACCACATCCAAAATCTGTTTCCGGCTGTCCAATAGGCCATTGACCTTTATTTTATGGCTACCAACCTCCGATTCAAGCACACCATAATCTACAAAAGCGTGGTTTCTTGCTATCGCCTGCACCATATCTGTTAGCTGTATTCCGTGGTGTTCCATAAGTTCTGGAACCAGGTCCAACTCCACAACATCCTTACGCAGACCAACGGCATTTACCTTAAAAACATCACCCAGAGCTTCAATCCTGTACTTTAGCTCACGTGCCACAGAGCACAAAGACCTGGTCGGTAAATCCCCAGCAACAGCCACACTTAGTACGGGCAGCAAACCAAGATTCCGCTCTTCAGCCAAAAGTGAGGTAACATTTCTGGGAAGCTTTGGACGCACCACATCAAGCCGGGCTCTGACGTCTTCCACAGCGGCCTTGATATCCGAACCATGATTAAACTCAAGCACCATGCTGACAACACCGTCCCGCACTACAGAGACAACCTTCTTAACTCCCGTAACCGATCGTATCTCTCTCTCAATGGGCAGAGCCAACAATACCTCGGCGAGCTCTGCTGGCACACCCTCCATAGCGGCGGTAACGTTAATAATCGGAGCTTTAACCCCAGGAATTTTCTCACGTGGCAGCTTATAGTAGAAATACGCCCCGGCAACGGAAATAACAAACAAAACGAACAGGGTAAACCTACTCTTCTCCAAAAAGAACCCTGAAATCTTACTCACAACAACTACACCGTTCCGTCAACATACCACGCACCTGAGGGGCTTGCAGCCGGAGCTCAAGTGCGTCATTCTGCACACTCCCCCTCACAACACACCAAAAAGTGGTGAACATCGTCTATATAACTAGCACAAATTCCAGGAAGATATAACCCCCTATAACGGGCAACCAATGCTGAATGTAAGTTTTCTACTGACAAAACTGCTGAATTCTGCACACAAACTCGTCCTCCTACCTGCGTTCAATGTACCTACAGGCGAGTATAGAGGCTTCGTACAGCAGCAACATAGGAATTGCCAAACCTATCTGGCTTATCACATCCGGGGGCGTCAAAATTGCAGCCAAAGTGAATATAGCCACAATTGCGACCCTGCGTTTTCCCGCCAAAGTTTTGGATGAGATTAGGCCCACTCTGGCCATCATGGTGAGTATTACGGGCAATTGGAATGCCATGCCAAAGGCAAACATCAGTTGCAATACTAAATCTAGATATTCGCTCACAGATGGCATGAAGTCTATGGGTACACCGACTGAGGCATCTCTATTCTCGAAACCCATAAAAAATTTCCATGCCAGCGGGAATATGTAGTAGTACACCATAGCCGCACCGGCGGCGAATAGAACTGGCGCGGCCACTAGATACGGCAGCAAAACCCTTTTTTCCTCCTTGTACAGGCCCGGAGCAAGGAACATATAAAGCTGCCAGGTAAAAATGGGAAATGAAAAAAACAGCGCAGCAGTTGCCCCTACTTTCACATACACAAAAAAGGCTTCGGTGAGGCCTGTGTAGATCAGAGAAAAGTCTTCATTATCGCCTGCAAGCTCCACCAAAGGGACTAGCAGGAACTCATATATCTTATCGGAGAACAGATAGCAGACAATAAACATTCCGATAAAACACACGACGGAGAATACAATTCTTCTCCGGAGTTCGCAAAAATGCCCCGATAGCGACATTTTACCCGTATCCATTGGACGCACCACAATTGCAAGAGTATCGGGGAATTGTTGCATACTTGACGGGATTTACCAAGCAGTCCGCGCGGCAGCACGGCCATATACAGCCCGACCTACCCACCTGTGATAGACCGATCGCTCCCGACCATGTTTCCTAACCGTACTTCCGGTGCACGTAAGACTCAACTATCTCGAGAAACTCCCCGAGCACGTTTTCACCATGGAGCGTGCAGAGCTTTCTACCGTCTTCATACACGGCAGCAACCTCCCTTTCCCCATTTCCAGGAAGGCTAATACCCAAATTCGCGTGCTTGCTCTCACCGGGCCCGTTGACTACACACCCCATAACAGCGACAGTCATATTCACTACNCCGGGGTTACTCACTTTCCAAACCTGCATGCGCCTGTCTATGTAGTGATTAACTCCGCTTACAAGCTTTTGAAAGTAAGGAAAATTTGTGCGCCCACAACCGGGACAGGAAGTTGTTTGGGCAGAAAAAAACCGCAAGCCTAAAGATTGTAGAATTTCCTTACACACTCTAACCTCTTGTGCCCTATCCTCCCTGGAAGTGGATGTGAGCGACACCCTGATGGTATCACCTATGCCCATGAGCAAAAGGTGTGCTATCCCGGCTGTGCTGCTGACTATGCCTTTCAATCCAGTACCTGCTTCGGTCAATCCCAGGTGAAGCGCGTAGTCGGCAGACTCAGACAAGGCAGAATACACTGCCACCAGGTCACGCACTTTGCTGGTCTTACAGGAAAGCACTATTTTGTTGCGTGGAAGACCTATTCGTTCAGCAAGCTCAGCGCTCTGGAGGGCTGACGTCACCAAGGCTTTTCTCATCACCACGTTATCCGGGTACGGACTCGCTAGGGATGCGTTATCATCCATAAGTTTGCCTATCAAGGCCTTATCCAGGCTCCCCCAGTTGACTCCTATACGGACCGGAATATCGTGCTTTATGGCGTATTCTATGACAGATTCAAAATTCCTATCTCTCTTGTCGCCAAAACCTACATTTCCTGGATTGATTCTTATTTTCCCAAGAAACGCCGCATCGTCCGGATACTTATTCAGCAGGTCTGCAACCTCATATTGGCCGCAACCAACAACCATTTTTTCATCGAAGCCATGGCTGACCAAATGCTCAACAATCCTTGGAATGCTTTTTATAGACTCCTCAGAATTTATGGCAACCCTGATGAGTTCAGACCCCTCCTTCGCAAGACAGAGAATCTCTTCCAGATCTGAAGAGAGGCTCCCAGAACCCCCAAGAGCCATAGACTGCACTACTACAGGGCTGCCACCACCTATAATAACCCTGCCCACTCTGACCGCACAGCTGACCCGCGCTACACGTGACGACCCAACAACAGACTCAAACTCCGCTGCATCAGAAGCGGCACGACAACCAACCACTAGGCCCCTCCCACACGGAAGCACCCGCTAGTCCATGTACTGTATGACGTAGTCATCTGCATATTCGTCGTCGTCGAACCGCCAGGAATCCAGAAAGTCACTGCCAACAACTCCTTTCCCCCACCTCCAGCAGCGCCCGCTCCAGACTTACTGCGGACATCACCCCCGGTCTGCTCAGTGGGCCTCTTAGCTTGTTCTTCACCAGTCTTCTCGGTAGGCTGCCCACCGTCAAGCTGCATAATCCTATCTGGCTTAATCTTATTAGACGCTTTGGTAGATGCGCTCTTCTCCACCGGGGTTAAACCATCTCTTGCAGAACCTGCAGACTTTTTGGCAGCACCCCCATCTGATTTTCTTGCGGGAAGAGCCGCTTTTTTGCTTTTGGAAGTTGGCTCCACCAGCGGCGCAGCAAAGGGCTCCTCCTTGTTGCTGGTAGAGGAAGGTGCAACTGGAACCCCATCTACAGGTACGGGCGCGGCCTCAATTGAGCTCCCACCAGATTTTTCAGTACCCCTCCCTTTCGCAATCTTTTTATCGCCACCACGCTTTTTAGTGGAATCAGCCGCGGCAGACAGCTTTTTCTTGGTATCCTCAAGGTGCTTAACGGCGGCTTTTTTGCCAGCCGAGGTGGATTTAGCCGAAGAAGAACCACCCTTCTCCTCCTTGCTTGACACCGTAGGAACGGCGCCTAGACCCTTGGCATCAGGCCCAACCGCGGCAGGGGGATTAACATTGCTCACAGAAACCTTCCCACTTGAGCTAATACCGGCAGCAGGCGAGCCGGACGCGCCCCCGCTTTGAGCTGTCGACTTGGCGCCAAGAAGGCCACTTTTCTTGGACGGGGTGGACATACGCTTCCCGCCCTCAGGCGCGGGTGTACGTGCCTCTGACTTCTCAAGCGCCTCATCCCCGGGTTTTAGATCCACATTCAGAAACCTCGCACCTTCAACCCGGGCGAGATCCACTCCCTCCTTGTTTATCATACCACCGCCGCTGCCTTCCACTCTGTCTAAGGGAACCGCGCCATATTCGCGTAGCTTCTCAACAACATCACGCTTCCGGACACCAGAACGGCCACTAACGGGCCCCTCAGAGGCCCCCTTGCCCCCAGTGCGCAATTCCCGTGCACCAGAGCCAGCATCCGCCAGAACATCTTCCCTACGCTGCTTGTACACCTCATAAGACTGGGCAAAGTCCTCATCCTCATCGAAGAGCTCCCCACCCGGATTGTACGGAGGAACGTAGTTCCTGCCCATCTCAAACACGCACCTCTCACCGCACGAAGTCACAAACAACGCCAAACCCAACAAAGAAATCACTAACCTTGACATGGAACCAACCGATGAAGCTAACACAACATACCACGTACTAGACACACTCACCACGCCAGACGCGCGAGACATCCACTACACACGTACGAACGTACCCACACGCGTTACATACATTATTACTCGCAGCAGCACAACACTTATCATACAAAAGGCACGCGAGCTTGCACTGTCACCGAATAAATTCAGAAACTTTTAGTGTATCGCAAATCTCCCTAGTTCTTGCTCTACATATTAGGTCATACTCACCCGCTTCTGAGATAGAGTTGACCTCACAGCATGCAAGTTTGTCCATCGCACTCATAATAATGTTGGGTATATCCAAAAACGCAATCTCGAAATTTAAGAATGCTTCCACTGCAACCTCGTTCGCAGCATTGAGTGCTATACATGCAGCGCGAGGCTTAGATGAGCGAAGCGCTTCAAAGCCGAAACCAAGCGCAGGAAAACGCTCGAGGTCGGGCTCCATGAACGTTAGCTTACCATAAGATGCCAGATCGAGAGTGCTTCCGCATACGGTTGCACTCTGGGGCCAGTACAACGCGTGTAGCGTGGGTATGCCCATATCTGGTACGGACATGAGGGAAATGGATGTTCCGTTGGGGTATGCAGCCACAGCGTGCACCACAGATTCGGGATGCACTGTTACGTCAATGCTGTCCGGATCCAGCGAAAAAAGGTAGTGTGCTTCTATAACTTCCAACGCCTTGTTAACCATAGTAGCGCTATCAACCGAGATTTTACGGCCCATCTTCCATACAGGGTGCGCAAGAGCGTCGCTGGGCGTTACAGCCTGCATCTGCTCTCTGGTCCATCGCAAAAACGGCCCTCCAGAGGCCGTCAACGTAACCCTAGCAACGCACCCGTCATGAGCTAATATTTGGAACACGGCATTGTGCTCGGAATCTACAGGAACGATATTGACACCCGTCTGCTTGGCCGCATTGATGAGCAGTTCACCCCCGCAGACCACACTCTCTTTGTTCGCCAAAGCAATCGACTTCACGCCTGATTTTATTAAACGGATGACCGGATGCAAAGCGGCTATACCTGTTATAGCCATCACCGCACTGTCCACATCCCGAGACGCAGCATCCATAACGCCGGCTGTACCCGCCCCTACCTCAACACAAGTACCACGAAGCAATTCCCGAAGCGTTTCATACGCAGCATCTTCAGCTACAACAGCCATGTTCGCGCTCAACAGCCTAGCTTGCGATGCCAGTAAGTGTGCATCTTGCTTAGCAACTAGGGCCACAACTTCAAAGTCATCAGGATTGTCGCGCAAAATCTGAACTGCTTTCTGCCCTATGCACCCAGTCGAACCAAATACAGAAACTCTCTTCCGACCCATATGAAGCACTCAACCGTTCGACCTAAGTGCGCCCTCCAAAAACCCACACCAGGCCCTGGAACAGGATATCAAAATACTGGGCCAAAAACAAGGCAATGACGCTCAACAACATACAAACAACGGCAATAACGGTCAGGCCCAAGTGGTGCGGAAGCGCTGGATGCCCAGCACCCATTGCCGGTTGATCAAAGTACACCACCCTAGCGATACGAAAACAGTAAAAGCATGGTACAATCCCGACTGCACACACAAGCAGAACGTACGGGAAAGCCACGACC